>JABFRG010000929.1 GCA_013141295.1 Polyangiaceae bacterium | reverse complement strand
AGCCTGCTCCGAGACGACGAGCAGCGCGACGTAGCCGTAGCCCACCGCGAAGAGCGTCGCGAACGGGGTCGCGAACCAGTGACCCGTCTCCAGCGAGGCGACGGTGCTCGCCACGGAGATGAGGCAGAGCGCGATCTCGATGAGCGGCAGATCGGCGCGCGCGCGGTAGCGGCCTGCGCCGTTGCCCGCCTTGGGGGTGCGCACGAACTCGCCGGACATGGAGCCGAGGCCCTCGAACACGGCGCGGGAGAGGTGCGGCGCGAGCCCGGCGCCCAGCGCGAGGAGTGAAGGAAGCTGCCGGAGCGCGTCCCAGCGGGATCGACCCTGGGCCACTTCGGCGGTGGCGTAGAAGGCCGCGAGGGAGCCGGTGGTGCCGATGCAGAGCGGGAGGTCGACCGCGATCATGATGCGCGGATCGGTGGAGGCCGGCATCAGAATGAGCGCCGGGAGGAGCAGCACGCTCAGGAGCACCATGAGCGGGTACGCGAAGTGCGGCGTCATGTGGAAGAACGCCTCGATGCGCTGAGAAACCGTGAGGTTCTTGGCGGTGAGAACGCGCTTGAGGAGCTTGCGCGAGGTCTGCACGGTGCCCTTGGCCCAACGGAACTGCTGCGCGCGGAGGGCGCTCACGTCCTCCGGGAGCTCCGCCGGCGTCACCACGTTCTCGCGGTAGACGAAGCGCCACCCGGCCATCTGGGCGCGGTAGGAGAGGTCGAGATCCTCGGTGAGCGTGTCGTGCTCCCATCCGCCGGCGTCGGCGATGGCCTGGCGATGCCACATGCCACCGGTGCCGGAGAAGTTGAAGAGCCAGCCAGCGGCCGCCCGGGCGCGGTTTTCCACCAGGTGGTGGCCGTCGAGCATGAGCGCCTGCACCTTGGTGAGGAGCGACTGGTGGCGGTTCAGGTGACCCCAGCGAGCCTGAACCATGCCGACCTTCGGGTCGGCCATGAAGTGGGGAACCAGCGCGCGGAGGAAGTCCGGCTGCGGGAGGAAGTCGGCGTCGAAGATGGCGATGAGCTCGCCCTTGGCCACCTTGAGGCCCGCGTCGAGGGCGCCGGCCTTGTACCCGGTGCGATCCACGCGGTGGATGTAGACGATGTCGAGGCCCGTATCCTTGAGCTTCTCCACGTAGTTGCGCACGAGGAGGCGGGTCTCGTCGGTGGAGTCGTCGAGGACCTGGATCTCCAGGCGGTCGCGCGGGTACTGGATGCTCGCCACGTGGTCGAGCAAGCGCTCGGCGACGGTGGC
This sequence comes from Polyangiaceae bacterium, assembly GCA_013141295.1. Classification (GTDB taxonomy): domain Bacteria; phylum Myxococcota_A; class Polyangia; order Polyangiales; family Polyangiaceae; genus JABFRG01. The sequence goes on along the minus strand of JABFRG010000929.1, from coordinate 2,654 downwards.
CTCGTTGTAGAGCGGAAGCTGGATGGTCACCATCGGGACGTCCGTGACGTCGTCGGCCAGCGGCGGAACTCCCTCGGCCAGCTCCTTCAGGCGCTTACCGTATCGGAGGCACGTGATGACCAGGTGAGACCGGTGCAGGCCGTACATGGCCAGGCAGATGAGGACCGCAAAATAGAACACGCACAGAGCGCTCTGCATGTGCAGGAGATAAGCACCCTACGTCTCCCCCTATGTCACCCACTTGTAATTCGTTGCACTCGATTGTCACGGTTGTGGCGCAATTTACCGAACTATTCCAACACTATAGGGATGTCGAATGGGCAACTACAATGGAAACCTACATGGGTGCCATTGACCGACACTCAGTGTCAACGTATACCCGGTGACATGCGAAACCTCCTGGCGATCACGGGGCTTTTGATGGTTCTTTCGGGCGGTTGTGCGGCCGACGCGGGAGCTCCCGAAGAGGCATCGGACGATCTCCGCAGCTTCGAGATGGCCGACGGCGAGCATCCGGAGGTGGGCCGCACCGAGCAGTTCGACGGCAGCAAGACCACGATCTGCACCGCGACGCTGGTGGGACCCCAGACGGTCATCACCGCCTCGCACTGCGCGGTGGTTCCCACCGGGGGCACCAACACCTGCCAGGGTTCGTTCTTCGTCGACATCTCCGGGCAGGGGGGCTCCCGCGCTGCCTGGCGCAAGGCCGCGTACCACACGTGCGCGCGGCTCCGGGTTCCGGGGTCCATCCCGGGCGAGAAGGACATCGCCATCTTGCATCTCGATACCCCCATCACCGGGGTCACGCCGGCAACCATCGCCAGCGCGGTGCCATCCTCTGGCGACCGGACCATCTACGGCTACGGTCGCTTCGGTCGCAAGTGCGCCGAGAGCCTCGACTATCACAAGCGCAAGCTCACCATCGCCGCGGCCCGACGCGTCTTCGCCACGGTGACCTGCCCGGGAGACTCCGGTGGACCGCACTTCGTGTTCGGCACCAGCTCGATCATGGCGGTCACCAGCGGCGACTTGCTGGTGCAGGTGACCGGCGACGTGGCCGGATACCACGCGTGGGTCACCGGCCGGATTCAAGAGTCGGAGGCCGGGCGCCCGTTCACCCAGGACGCCGTGACCCAATAGTCTCGCGATCCTCGCGCGTCAGCGCGGGGCGGCTGCGGGCGGAGGCGGGGGCGCCGGCGGCTTGCTCAGCGCGACGATGTCGAACTGGCCGCCGACAGCGAGGCCGAACAGCGTGTGCCCGGCGGTCTCGGAGATCTCGGAAGAGCCGAAGCCGCTTCCGCTCGTTCCAGTGGCGGTGGTGGTACCGAAGCTCAGCGTCGCCTTCGGGATGAGGCGAATACCGCGCGCGAGGCGAAGGCTCAGGCCGATGCCGCCGAGGACCTCGAAGCCGGTGAGCGACGCGGGATCGTTCACGACGGCGCTGTCGAAGGAGAAGATGCGTGCGCCCGCGGCAAGCTCTAGCCAGAGGCCGACGCCATCGGTGCGGGTGAGGTAACCGAGCTGCGCGCCGAGGAAGTGCGTGTAGGCGGCGTTGTTGGTGGACCCCTTGCTGATGATCGCGCCCTGATACAAGCCGCCGATGAGGATGTTGCGGAGGCGAATGCCCAACCCCAAGGCCATCGCGAAGCCGTTGGACGAGATCTCTTTCAGGTCTCGGGTCTCGAAGGTGGTCGGGGTCCTCTGGTTCGGGACCTTGCCGCCGACGAACGCGTAGCCCAGGTCCACCGAGCCATACAGGGCCGTCGTGGCCTCCTGGTTGGTGACGATCGGCTGCGGCACGTTGTTGTAGGGGATGTTGACCGCGGTGCCCGTGTTGGGGTCGGAGGTGGTGCCGGTACCGGTTCCGGTGCCGGGACCGGGGCCTGGGCCGGGAGGAACCACCGCGCCGCCGCCGCTCGCTGCGGCGAGCTTCACGACCTGCTTCTTGGACTCCTTCTCGGAGAGGTCCACCGACTGGTCGGCGGTGGCGAACCCCGGGGCGAAAGCGACGATGCGATGCTTTCCCGGGTTCACCGGCCGCGAGACACCGAGGAAGACCGGGTCGAACTCAGCGCCGTCGAACTGAAGGCGGATGCCCGGCGGATGCGGATCGACGTCGATGAGCAGCTTGGGCGTCCGCGCATCGACCTGCGCCAGCTCCGCGCGCCCCTGCTCCTTCGCCTGGAGGAACTGCGGGGGCCAGTTGTCTTGCTTGGGGGTGCGCTCGAGGACTCGGTACGTCTCCGCGGCTTCCACCAGCTTGCCGAGGTTCGCCTGGCACTGGGCGATGTGGAGCGTGATGGTGGGCGCCGGAAAGTACTTGTTCGCACCCTCGAATTTCTCGAGGGCCCGGGCATATTCGCCCTTCTCCTGGAGCGCGAGGCCGTCGTTGAAGAGCACGCGCGCGGCGCTGCGGCGGGCCTCTTCGGTGGTGGGTTGCTGCGCGTAGGCAGGAGACGCGGCGCTCAGCACGAGCGGCGTCGAAAGCAGGCATATCAAGGCAAAGGTAAGTCGTCGCATGGGTCACCCTATGTTCAGAAACTCCGAAACAAGGTCTCGAACCTTGGACGGCTCGAGGGAGGTCCGGCATTCAACCGCCAGAGACTTCAGGCAAGACTATACTCTGGCAGCGCCGGCCGCCGAAAGGTGGGAGT
>JABFRG010000846.1 GCA_013141295.1 Polyangiaceae bacterium | reverse complement strand
TGTCGAACTCGCCACCGAGGGAGGCGGGGACGGTGGGGACCGCGCCCAGATACACGGAGCCGGTGCCGCCATCGAGGGTGATGAGGTCGCCCTTCTTCAGGACGATGGGGCCGCCCTCGCTGCGTTGGATGGTCATCGTCTCCTGGGAATAGGAGATGGCGATCTGGCTGGTGCCGGCGACGCAGGCCTTGCCCATTCCGCGAGCGACGACGGCGGCGTGGCTGGTCATGCCGCCACGTGCGGTGAGGATGCCGCGCGCGGCCTTCATGCCGTGGATGTCCTCGGGGGACGTCTCGATGCGCACGAGGATCACCGGCTTGCCTTGCGAGCCGATCTTCTCGGCTTCGTCGGCAGAGAACACCACGTGGCCCTGGGCGGCGCCGGGGCTCGCCGGCAGACCGCGGGCGAGGAGCGTCTTCTCCGCCTTGGGATCGAGCGTCGGGTGGAGGAGCTGGTCGAGCGAGGAGGGGTCGACGCGGAGCACCGCTTCGGATTCGGTGATGAGCTTCTCGCCCACCATCTCGACCGCGGCGCGAACCGCGGCGCGGCTGGTACGCTTGGCGGCGCGGCACTGCAGCATGTAGAGCTTGGTGTCCTGGATGGTGAACTCCAGGTCTTGCATGTCGCGGAAGTGCAGCTCGAGCTTGTTCGCGATGTCGACCAGCGTGCGGTAGGCCGCCGGCATCTTCGCTTCCAGCGAGTTGTCGTCCTTGCCGTCGTTCGCCAGGGGCATAGGGGTGCGGATGCCAGCCACCACGTCTTCGCCCTGGGCGTTCGGTAGCCACTCGCCGTAGAGCTTGCGGGCGCCGGTAGAGGGGTCGCGGGTGAACGCCACGCCGGTGGCCGACGTGTCGCCCATATTGCCGAAGACCATTGCCTGTATGTTGCACGCAGTGCCCCAGGAGTCGGGGATGTCGTGCATCCGGCGATAGACCAGGGCGCGGTGGTTGTTCCAGGAGCCGAACACCGCGGCGATGGCCAGCGTGAGCTGCTCGTGCGGATCGTCGGGGAAAGGCCGCCCCGTCTCGCGCGCCACGATCTCCTTCTGCGCGCGGACGATACCTTCGAGCTCGGCCTCGCCGATCTCGGAGTCGGGGACCTTCTTCTTGAGCTCTTCCAGGTTCAGACGCGTCACGTCGATGCCGCGGGTCAGCGCCACGCGACCGCGCGCCTGGTCGAGGACCTCTTCGAAGAGCGCGCGCTTGATGCCCAGGCCGACGTCGCCGAACATGGTGACGAAGCGGCGGTAGGCGTCGAGCACGAAGCGCCGGTTGTTCGTGCGCTTGGCGAGCCCGGCGCAGGTGCGCTCGGTGAGGCCGAGGTTGAGGATGGTGTCCATCATGCCCGGCATGGAAGCGCGGGCGCCGGAGCGAACGCTCAGGAGGAGCGGGTTCTCGGCGTCGCCGAAGCGTGCGCCGGTGGCCTTCTCGACCTCCTTCAAGGCCGCGTCGATCTCCGCGATCACTTCGGCGGGGAGCTTGCCCTCCCCGGAAAAGGCGTTGCAGACCTCGGTGGAGATGGTGAAGCCCGGTGGAACCGGCAGCCCCAGGCTCGTCATCTCGGCCAGGCCCGCGCCCTTGCCGCCCAGGAGATCGCGGCGCTTGGGGTCGCCGTCCGAGCGTCCCTCACCGAAGAAAAATACCGACTTTGCCATGGGAGTGATCCTTATCCGAGCTTCGAGAAGTCGCCGAGACGCAGCATGCGGGATGCTCCGTAGGAAAGGACCTCGAGACGCTCTTGCGTCTTCGGGTCTGCGGGATCGTTGACCAGCGTGCGGGTGAAGACGCCGTCGAGCTCCCGAGCCAGCTCTTCGGCTGCCGCCAGCGCGCGCGACACCACGTCCTTGGTGGCCAGCGATTCGGTGTAGGTTGCAATCTCTTGCACGACCTTCACGATGATGGCGTCGTCGGGCTTGGCGTCGAGGCCCGGGTGGAGATGCGGCTTGGCTTCCTTGCTGATGCCGGCCAGGCGCTTGCCCACGGTCTTCGCTTTTTCGATCCACGATTCGCCGGCTTGCACGGCGCCGAAGATGGCCTCGGCCCGGGCGAGGGCACGGCGCGGGAACGACGCGTGGGTGGTGCCCTCGGGCGCGGTGGCGCCGAGCACGCAGTCGGCCACGGCGGAGGAGCTCTTGCTGCCGAGCAGGCCGCGGAGGCGCTCTTCGGCGAAGGCGGACACGTTGGCGACGGTCTCGTCTTCGGACAGATCGAGCGGCTTCCCCTTGCGCGCCAGCTCCCGGAACGAGAGGCGGAGGAGGTCTTGAAGGCTGGTGTTCTTCGCCTCGGCGAGCTCGCCGAGCGGCGTCTCGAGGAGGATGCGCAGGATCGCGATGCAGTTGCGGCGAAGGCTGAAGGGATCGGCGCTGCCGGTGGGCTTGAGACCCACCGCGAAACAGCCGGCGAGGGTGTCGATTCGGTCGGTGAGTGCCACCAGGTTCGCCACGTTGGTGTCGGCCAGCGCGCCGTCGGCACCCACCGGCATGTAGTGGTCGCGCACGGCGTTCGCGACGCGCGTCGGGCGCCCCGCATGCTCGGCGTAGGCGCGGCCCATGTCACCTTGCAGCTCCGGGAACTCGCCGACCATGAGCGAGGCGAGGTCGAACTTGCAGAGGTGTGCGGCCTCCACGGCGTCCTTCTGCTCCGCGGCGTCGAGGCCGAACGCGGAGGCCAGGTGCGCGGTGAGCGCCTCGATGCGCGCCACCTTCTCGCGGACGGTGCCGAGACGGTTGTGGAAGACGATGCCGCCGAGCTTCTCGACGCGGCTCTCCAGGGTCGCCTTGCGGTCTTCCTCGTAGAAGAATCGGGCGTCGGCCAGGCGCGAGGTCATCACGCGGTTCATGCCCTTTGCGATGACGTCGGGCTTGTTGGCGGTGTTCACCACCGCGATGTAGGTGGAGAGCAGCTCGGTCGGGCTCTTCTCGACGCAGAAGTAGCGCTGGTGCCCGCGGGCCACCGCGCGAATGACGGAGGGCGGGAGCTCCAGGAACTTGGGGTCGAAGGAGCCGGATACGACGAAGGGCTCCTCCACCAACGAGGCGTTCTCGATCACGAGTAGGTCGGCGCGGTCGTGGGTGCCACCGGCGGCCCGGGCGGCGTCGGCGACGCGGCCCATCATCAGCTCCTCGCGCTCTTTGCGCTCGACGATGACATGGCGCTTGCGGAGCGACTCCACGTAGACGTCGGAGGTGGGCAGCTCGAACGGCTCCGGCGCCAGGAAGCGGTGCCCACGGGAGGTGCGTCCGGAGCGAGCGCCCGCGAAGGTCACGTCGACTACTGCGTCGCCGAGCAGGGCCACGAGCCACTGTACCGGGCGGCCGAAGGCGACGTTGCCCTGACCCCAGCGCATGGACTTGCGGAAGGGGATGGCGGCGGCGATGCGGGCGAGCGCGGCACCCAGGATCTCGCCGGCCGGAAGGCCGCGCTCCTGGCGCCGACCCACCACGTAGCGGCCGGCTTTCTGCTTGCCCGCGGCTTCTTTGGCCACGACCACCAGGGCTTCCACCGGGATGCCGCACTTGGCGGCGAAGGCCTCGGCGGCCTTGGTGGGCTTGCCGTCCTTGAAGGCGGCGCTCTCGGGCGGGCCGATGACCTCTTCGTCCAGGTCCGGCTGGCGGTCCTGCAGGTCTTTCACCTGGAAGGCCAGGCGACGGGGCGTACCGAGGACGTGGATGGACCCGTGCCCGAGGCGCAGGGCTTCGAGCTCGGTTCGGACCAGGGCGGGAAGGGCGGCGAGGGCGGCGTCGACGAACGAAGAGGGGAGCTCTTCGACGCCGATCTCGAGAAGGAGCGAGGAGGCCATTTTCCGGCGACCCTACCACGAAGGTGGGGCGCCGGTGCAGGCGCTGTGGCGGTCTTTAGACGCCGTAACGTGCAGCGAATGCGCCGCGCACTTGCGCCAGCACTTCCGGTTTCGCAAGCCGAGGATGCCCGCTGCGCAAACGCGGCGCCGGGTCGTACTCCAGGGCCAGCTGGATGGCCTCGGCGGTGGGCTCCCCGGCAATGTGGGAGATGAGCTCGAGGGCGAAATCGATGCCCGCGGTCACGCCGCCCCCGGTGATGCGGTTGCGGTCCACCACCACGCGCTCGTGGACGGGCGTCGCGCCGAATGTCGGAAGCAGATCCATGAAGGCCCAGTGGGTCGCCGCCCGGTAGCCTTCGAGCAGTCCCGCGGCGCCGAGCAGCAGGGCGCCGGTGCACACGGACGTGACGTACCGCGCCTGCGCGCCCTGCGCCCGGAGGAAGTCGAGAACCTCAATGTCGGTCATCAGATCGACCTGTCCCGCACCCCCGCCTACGAAGAGCACGTCCAATGTCGGACACTCCGCGAAGGTCGTGTTGGGGACGAGGCCAATGTCGGAGTCCGCAAGTATCGGATCTTTGGTCTTCCACAGGAGGTGGATGCGGCTTTCCGGCAGGCGGTGGAGAAACTCGAATGGGCCGGTCAAGTCGAGCTGGGTGAGACCCGGGTACAGGAGCATTCCGATCGCGATGGGCATGGGTTGCTGACCTTTCGACCGTAGGATGCCTCACGGGCCCATGGCAGAAATGACATTGTTGGTTCAATATCGGTCAATGTCACGGATCATCATGGTCGCGTTCGATGGCGCGCAAACGCTGGACCTCACCGGCCCGGCCGAGGTTTTTGCGACGGTCGGCCGCCTTCCAAGCTCCGGCAACCCTCGCGAGGCCTACGAGGTCCTCGTTGCGAGTCGCGCCGGTGCTCCAATCTCCACGTCCGCGGGGTTCGTCGTGGCCACCCAGCGTCTGGGGGACCTCACGCTGCGAATGTCGGACACCGTTCTGGTGGTTGGAGGCGACGAGGATGCCATTCGGTCCGCCCTGGCCGACAGGGAATTGCTGAACTGGGTGACGAGAGCTGCGAGCGCGGTGCGGAGAATCGGGTCCGTCTGCTCGGGCGCATTCGTTCTGGCGGCCGCAGGGGTACTGGACGGCCGCCGTGCCGCCACGCACTGGTCGGCGTGTGCTCGCTTGGCCACCTTTCGCCCCGCGGTAGCGGTGGACAGCCAAGCCATTTTTATCGCGGACGGACGGGTCTGGACCTCGGCCGGTGTCACGACGGGGATCGACATGGCGCTGGCCATGGTCGAGTCCGACATTGGGCTGGCTGCGGCCGAGCAGGTGGCGGCACAGCTCGTGCTGTACGTGCGCCGCCCGGGGTTTCAGTCGCAGTTCAGCGGAGCTCTGACGTCCCAGGAATCTGACGGCGAAACGCTCGGTGCGGCGATTCGATGGGCGCGGGGGCACCTCCGCGACCTGGATGTGGAGCGGTTTGCACGGCGGTGCGGCTTGTCGGTTCGTACCCTCGCGCGCCGCTGTGAGCGCGAAGTCGGGACCACGCCCGCCAAGCTCATCGAGCGCCTCCGTGTCGAGTATGCCCGCAGCATCCTGTCCAAGAGCGCTCCACCCGCAAAGCGCCTGGCTCTCGAGGCAGGCTTCGGCTCCGTCGCTCGGATGCGGCGAGCCTTTGCCCGAGAGCTCGGCGTCTCTCCGCGCGCCTACCGGCTGATGTTCGGCTCGCAGGCGTCCCGCTAAAGGTCAATGTCGGAGGGGGTGCACACAAAGTGCGCGAAGGTGCGAAACCAACCGGTCTGCCTTGCGTATCCTCGGCGTGCCACCATTGTGAGGTAGAGATGTCGGAACCGGACGTGACTCAGCCGGGGCGTCCCCCGGCCATCGACCTTCCGCGACCTGCACGCGCGGGGGAGCCTGCCCCGCCGCGCGTTTCGGGCTACGATATCGTGCGGCTGCTGGGGACCGGTGGGATGGGAGTGGTATGGGAAGCCATCGAACATCGGTTCGAGCGGCGCGTTGCACTCAAGGTTCAGGATGAGCGCAAGCCTGCGATCGCCGGTGAGGATCTGTTCCGCGAGGCGAGACTGGCAGCGCTCATCGACGACCCGGCCCTCGTGCGCGTCCAGGACTTCGGGTTCACCTTCGACGAACAGCCCTACTACGCCATGGAGTACGTGGAGGGGGTCGACCTGGCCGTGCACATCGCGGAGGGGCCCATGCCCACCAATCGCGCGATGCGACTCATCCTGGACGTGGTGCGCGCCGCAGCAGCCGCCCACGAACGCGGGATCGTTCATCGGGATCTGAAACCCAGGAATATCATGGTCGATGCGTCGGAGCGGGCCCGGGTGCTCGACTTCGGCATCGCCGTCCACGCTGAGGGCAGCGGCACGGGCCCCGGCATCAGCTGGGCGGGTTCCCCCCCGTACATGGCTCCCGAGCAAGTGCTGCAACTCCCGATGGGGCCTGAAGTCGATGTACATGCCATTGGCGTCGTGCTGTACGAGATGCTCACGGGGGTGCGACCGTACAGCGGTGACTCGCCGACCGAGTTGTTCCGCAGCATCGTTTCCGACCCTCCGCCCCGCGTGGCCGATTTGGTGCCTGCGATACATCGGGACATCGATCTGGTTATCCAGCGATGCCTTGCAAAGCAGCCGGGGCAGCGTTTTCGGTCCGGGCGCGAGCTCTTCGATGTCCTCATGGCAATGTCGGAGGGCCATTCCGTAAGGGATCTGATGACCTCGCGGACGCCTTCGCACGTTCCGGCGGCGGCCGCCAAGGTGGCTGCCAAGCCTGGTAGCGAGTCCGCGACGAGGCACTTCCGCCAGTCGTGGACGTTCGCGAGCGCACCAGAGCGGCTATGGCCCTATGTTGCCAATACCGATCGCCTGAATCGTGCGGTGGGGCTGGCCCCCGTGAATCAGCTGACGGCGAGCCCGACCGCCGACTTCGCGCGGACCGCGCGACTCAAGAGCTTCGGCCTGGACATCGAGTGGCAGGAGTACCCTTTCGAATGGGTTCGCGACCGCGAACATCGCGTGCATCGGGCCTACCGTACGGGACCACTGCAGTCCCTGTGGAACCACGTCGTACTCGCGCGGCGCTCCGATGGGGGGACCGACATGACGCACACCATTTCGGTGGTGACTCGCGGAATCGTTGGCGATCTCGCAGCTGCTCTCGAGATCGGTCAGCGTGTGTCGCGCAACATGGATCGCGTGTACAGGCGGATCGACCACATCCTTTCCTCGGGTGGCGAGGAGGACCCCTTCGAAGAGAGTCACCGCCCCTCTCCGGAGCAAATCGCCAATGTCGGAAGGGCTGCGACCGACCTCCGCGAGCGTCACGGGTTCGATGGGCGCATGGTGGATCGACTGGTGCAGGCCCTTCTCTACGCTCCCAGCAGCGAGTTGGGCCGCATGCGGCCGTTCAGCCTCGCGTCGGACTGGCACACCGATGCGGCGGCCACGCTCGACATGTTCATGGTCGCGCGTGGCCTTGGCATCCTCGCTCACGCCTGGGACATTGTCTGCCCGACGTGCCGTGTCGCTCACGAATGCGTTCCCCGCCTTCAGGCCGTTGGCCGAATCGGTCAATGTCGGACGTGCGGGGTGACTTTCGAGCGCGACCTCGCTGACTCCGTCGAGCTCATCTTTCGGCCGGATGATCGCGTTCGGGCCACGGAACGACTGACGTACTGCCTGGGGTCGCCGGCCGCTCGGGCCCACGTGTTCTTGCAGCAGGTGCTCGAACCCCGCGAAGAGCGCATCGTCGACGCGGAGCTCCCGCCCGGAAGCTACGAAGTGTGCGCTGCGCCGTCCCGCGACAGGCGCGAGCTCGTGGCGAGCGCGGTGGGGTTCGCAACCGTGTTGGACGTGTCGCTGCGCGAAGACGAGGGTCTGGACGTGCGGCAGGCCATGGTGCGCGCCGGCGCAATTCGCCTCACGCTGCGGAACGAGAGCACGCAACCGGCAACATTTCGCATCGAGTATCCCGGTGCGCCCGCAGGAGCCGCGCCGGCGTCGCTCGCAGTCATGCACCCGACGTTCCGCGCCGTCTGCCAGGATGACCAGATCGCCGAGGGCGAGTACATCTCCATCGCTCGTCAGAGCTTCGTCTGCCTCGAGGTGTGCGATGTGGATGCCCTACTCCGGGCCCACGGCGACGCAGCGACGTACGCCCGGATCGAGCAGGTGGAGAAGTTGTTCACCGCAGAAACCGAGAAGCTAGGAGGGGGGCCTTTCGGGCGCCCGTTCACGACCGGTCTGCTGGTGGGCTCGTTTCCGAACCCGGTTGCCGCCACACGCGCGGCTATTGCCCTCGCCCGAGCGATTCACGATGTACCCGTTCGCATCGCGGTCCACGAAGGCAGCTCCCTCGCGTTCACGAGGGGCGCGGGCATCCACCACTTCGGCCGCACGCTTCACGAGTCGCTTGCCTTGCTTCGCGACGGTATGACGGGCGAACTGGTCTTCTCGGCGCTCAGTCTTTCCACGCGCCCCGTGTTGTCGCTGCTGGGCCAGGAACGATTGAGCGTGCGGATGACGCGCTCCGCCGAAGATCCGAAAAGGCGCGTCGGTCGCGTCGCGTTGCGGGGGCAGGGCTAGCGCAAGCGGAAAAGGGCGCGGAGCTCTCCTCCTCTGTTCGCGTGACCGGCGCGTGGCCTGCGCGAGCTTCCGCCGACCGCCGATGGGGAGGGGGACGTGGTCGCAGAAACTCGCGAGTCAGCCGCCAAGTGCCCGGTGGAAAGTTCGGCTCGAGCTCTCCTCGCCGTAGGCGCTCGCGAGCTCCCGCGTATGCCTCACGAAACTGGGCCACCTCGGTGCGCGCGCTGTCGAGCGCTTGGCGATCGCCCGCGGCTGCGAAGGTCGGGTTGTGCTTGCGGCGTGGCTCGGCCGTCTGGGCCTGACGCGTGTACGGCACGGAACACACGTCCGCCGCTCGCTTTGCCGCATCGCGAAGCACCTCTTTCATCACGCGTCGCAGGTTGCTCGCGACGCTGCGCGCGCCGGCCAACGCTCTTTCGAAGCGGTCTCGAATCGCCTCCCGGGCAGAGTCCGCGTCTCGGAAAATCTGGAGGAGCATTTGGGGCATCACCAGGTCGATGCTCACGCGCTCGGGCCAGTCTGGATTGTTCTTCGCGAAGTAGACGCCTGGACGCTCGACGTGAACGGTGCGCCGACCGATGTCGTCCACGCTCACCGTCACGCCCGGCCACTCGTCCGGATGATCGACCAGACCCGCCTCCACGCAATTGACCAGGCTGTAGGCGATCTCATTCAGCACCGAGGCGGGGGTGAGCAGGTCCACGTAACTTCCCGGGGCGCGTTGGAAGACCTCCTCGGGCCAGTCGCGGTGCCGCTTGAAGGCGTTGGCGATGGCTCGGTTGCGCTCGCGGGTGAAGTCCGGGAGGTTCCCGTATGGGTCGGTGAGGACCTCGTGCATGTGCGATGACAGGACCTGCACGACATGGAGCTCGATGCCGAACTTCAAGGCGAGCACAGCGGTGGCGTACCAGTAGATCTGTTGGGCCGTGCCGTCCTCGTCGGGGCGCAGCAGGAAGGTCCGTCGCGTCGTGCGGCGAGTCGAGAACCAGATGTGGCCGGGCAGGATTCGGCGTGGTGCGGTCATGCCGACCTTCTTGCGCGCGCCGTGCCGCGAGCGAAGGCACCGATTTCCCGGACGACGCGAGAGCCGCCGCCCGTCCCGGGGCGCGATCGCCTGTCCTGAGCCAGGCTCGAGCCGAATGTCGGAGGGCCCAGGGGAGGCTCAGGACGAATATCGGAGAGCGCTCTGGGCGAATGTCGGAAGGCCCAGGCGACGTTCAATAAAACCAACGGCACACCACCAAAGTGCTTGGTGTCCCTTACAAAAACCCTATAACCGACGCCATGGCGAAATCTCGGCCAACCGAAGAAGCGCGCCCGCTCGATCCTGCTGTTCAGGGAGACGACGCGCGTTTCGATCGCACCCTGCGGCCCAAGACTTTCGACGACTACATCGGCCAGACCAACCACAAGGAGAACCTCCGTGTGTTCGTCGAGGCGGCACGGCGGCGCAAGGAACCGCTCGACCACATGCTCCTGTGCGGTCCTCCGGGCCTTGGAAAGACGACCCTTGCGCAGATCCTCGCGTACGAGATGGGGGTGGAGCTCCACATGACGAACGGTCCGGTCGTCGAGCACAAGGGTGCCTTGGCCGGGCTGCTCACGAAGCTCGGCCCCAACGACATCCTCTTCATCGACGAGATTCACCGCCTCAATCCCGTCGTCGAAGAGAGCCTCTACCCCGCGCTCGAAGACTTCCGCATCGACGTGATGACAGGGGAGGGGGCCTTCGCGTCTGCCATTCAGATTTCCGTGAATCCCTTCACGTTGGTCGGCGCCACGACGCGGACCGGGCTCCTGACGGCCCCCCTCTTTTCGCGATTCGGCCACGTCGTGCGGCTCGACTTCTACCCGGTGGAAGATCTTGCGCGCATCGTGGCGAGGAATAGCGCCCTGCTCGAGACCGTGCTCGAGGGAGACTCGGCGACCGAGATTGCCAAGCGAGCTCGCGGAACCCCACGGGTAGCGAATCGCTTGCTACGGCGGGTGCGAGACTTCGCCCAGGTCTTGGGCTCCGGGAGAATCGACCCCGCGATTGTGAAGAAGGCCTGCGAACGTCTCGAGATCGACGACGCAGGATTCGACGAGATGGACCGACGTCTCCTTCGCGTAATCATCGACGACTACGACGGTGGCCCGGTGGGCGTGGAAACCCTCGCGGCGGCGCTGGGCGAGCCCCGGGATACGATCGAGGATGTCTACGAGCCGTATCTCCTCCAGCAGGGGTTTCTTGGCAGGACGCCGCGCGGGCGTATCGCCACCAAGAAGGCGTACCTCCACCTCGGGAAGAAGGCGCCGGCCGGAGGCCAAGCACCGCTGTTCTGACGCTCCGACATTGGTCTCGGCCCCGTGAGCGATGGCGCGCTGTGGACGGGGGGCGTCAGCGATGGCGCGCTGTGGACGGGGGGCGTCCGACATTGACCGTCGGACACCCCAAGGTGCTAGCCTCCGGCGCCGCATGGGTAAGTTGGCCATCCTGGCGTGCGGCGGACCCGCCCCGGGCATCAATAGTGTGATTGCGGCAGCGACGATACGGGCGTGCCTGTCCGGTTACTCCGTCATCGGAATTCAAGACGGGTTTCGCCACATCATGGAAGGCGACAGCTCCCGCGTCCTTCCTCTGGACATTCACACCACGAGCCGCATCCACTTCCGAGGGGGTTCCTTCATCGGAATTTCCCGTGGTAGCCCCCTTGCTGCGCCCGGCAAGATGCAAAATACCCTGAATGTTTTCCGGGAGCTGGGGGTGACCATGCTGATCACCATCGGAGGGGACGGCACTGCGTACGTGGCATCGAAGCTCGCCGACGCCTCCGGCGGCGCGCTGCGTGTCGTGCACGTTCCGAAGACCATCGACAACGACATCGACCTCCCGTTCGACGTTCCGACGTTCGGCTTTCAGACGGCGCGGCATGTCGGGGTGGGGATCGTCGAAAACCTCATGGTCGACGCCAAGACGACCGGTCGCTGGTACTTCGTCGTCGCGCAGGGGCGCAATGCTGGCCATCTGGCGCTTGCCATCGGAAAGGCTGCGGGGGCCACGTTGTCCCTGATTCCAGAGGAATTTCCCAAGGGCATCCCGCTCGCCACGGTGGTCGACACGCTCGTCGGTGCCATGGTGAAGCGCGTCGCCGACGGCAATCGCCGCCACGGAATCGCTCTGATCGCGGAGGGGCTTTCGGAGGTCATTCGGGCTGCGGACCTCGAGCAATACCGCGAGCTTCCGCGCGATGCGCACGGCAACCTCTCGTATGCCAACGTTCGTCTCGCCGATATTCTGGAGGACGCCGCCCGGAAACGTATCGCGAGCCTCGGCGTCCCCCTCACGATCCAGGCGAAGGAGGTGGGCTACGAGCTGCGCTGCGCGGACCCCATCCCCTTCGACATCGAATACACCCGCGACCTCGGGTACTGTGCTGCGAAGTTCATCCTCGAGGGGGGGACCCAGGCCATGGTGAGCATGCAGAACGGGCGGTTCGAGCCGATCCCGTTCGCAGACCTGATCGATCCGGCGAGCGGTAGAGCGCGCGTGCGAATGGTGGACCTGACCTCGGACCGCTACAAGATCGCTCGTTCGTACATGGTTCGACTTCGTTGGTCCGACATGGAGGATCCGGGGACGTTGGCCCGACTCGCAGCCGTGACGAACCTGAGTCCGTCGGAGTTCCTTGCGGCTTTCGGTGCCGTCGTGCAGTCCGATGGCCCTTCCTCCCTGGTGCCACCGGCGATGCGCGGCGCGTGACAGGGCGTCCGACATTGACCTCGGGGCGTCCGACATTGACCTGCAGAGCGTCCGACACTGACCCGCGGGGCGTCCGACATTGACCAAGCGGAGCCGCCTAAGCCCGCGTCGCGACTGTGTTTGCACGGGAGCGGGAAAGAGGCGTACACTATAGCCGGTGACCAGTGGGCCCATCCTCGTCGTGGATGACGACGCCGTGAGTCGACACGTCTTGTGTCAGGCGCTCGCAGCGGCTGAGCTCGCGCACGTGGCGGCGTCCGACGGCGAGGCGGCGATGGTGCTCATCGCGTCGGAGCGACCGTCGCTCGTGCTCCTCGATCTCGTCATGCCCGCCCCCGACGGCTACGAAATCCTCCGCCGCATCCGCAAGAATCCCGCGACCCGCGACGTCCCGGTGGTGGTCTTGACCGCGCTGGACGCGGAGGACGAGATTGCCCGCGCGTTCGAGGCCGGCGCCGACGACTTCGTCCGGAAGCCGTTCAAGCCCGTCGAATTGGTGGCCCGCGTGCGTGGTCAGCGGCGCCTGCGCGGCGTCATGGATCAGCTCGCCGGCAAGGAGAAGGACGCGCAGCTCGTTCTCGAGCTCACGCAAGCGCTCGCGTCCAATCTCGACTTTCGCGGCATCCTGTTCACGGTCGTGCAGCGCATCGCCGAGGTGGCCAAGGTCGACCGCGTCTCCATCGTTCTCGTCCGCGAGCAAGGCGACATCGGGTACGTGGTCGCCGCTTCCGACGACGAGCAGCTCCGAGACTTGCCCATCGATCTCTCCAAGTACCCGGAGATTCGCCAGTCGATCCAGTCTAGCCAGCCTCTCGTCATCGGCGACGCCGAGACCCATCCGGCCCTCGAGATTCTTCGGCACGATGGGCACGCAAAGTGGATCTTTCGCTCCCTGGCGATTCTGCCCATCGTCTACGAAGGCAAGGCCATGGGCGTGCTCTTCCTTCGCGCGCGCCATCGTGCCGCGTTCGGTGAGCGCGAGGTTGCCCTTTGCAGCACCGTCTCCTCGGCCATGGCCATCGCGCTGCGCAATGCGCGCGTCATGCAGTCGCTCCGGGACCAGACGCAGCAAGTCACCGTTGCGCGCTTCGAGGCCGAGCGCCGCCTGAAGTCGCTGCAGAAGTATGCGGACTTCTTCGAGAGCTCGGCGGACGGCATCGTCGTCATGGACGCCGAGGCTCGGCTCCTGTTCACCAACCCCAAAGCCCGCGCCATCACCGGCTACGAAGAAGCCGACCTCCACGGGCGCTCCTTTCGCGACGTCTTCCTGTCCGAGTTCGGTGCCGATGCGGCGCGCGAGCTATTCGCTGCGTTCCAGCGCGGAACGTATCCGCAGGGCGTCGACATGCGGATTCGCACGAAGGACGGCCGTCTCCGCGTTGCCAGCGTGAACTTCACGTCCGTGGCCCGTGAAGACGGCGTAGTTCTCTGCTCTTTCCGAGACGTTACCCAGGAGCGGGCGGTCGAGGCCGAGCTCGTCAAGACGAAGGACTCACTCCAGCGGGTCATCGATGCCTCTTCCGACGCCATCGTGAGCGCGGATATGCGCGGTCGGGTCGTGCTGTTCAATCGCGCCGCGGAGCGTCTCTACGGACGCACCGCCTCGGAAGTGCTCGGCACCGATGTGCGTGCGCTCTACAACGACGGTACCGCGGTGAAGATCATGCGTCTCATCCGAGAGGGGGGCGGCCGCATCGACGGGCTCCAGACGGAGATCCTCGATTCCAATCGGAGCCCGATCCCCGTTTCCTTCTCCGGAGCCCTCGTTCACGAGGGAGACACGCCGGTGGGATCCGTCGGCATTTTCACCGACCTTCGGGAGAAAATGCGCATGGAGCGGAGGCTCCAGCAGGCGCAAGAGCAGCTCCTCGCGCAGGAACGCCAGGCGATCATCGCCGAGCTGGCCGGCGCTGCTGCCCACGAGCTGAACCAACCGCTCCAGAGCGTGATGGCCTACGCGCAGCTGCTCCAGCGCAAGCTGGGCGACGCGGGCCCCGGGAGCCGGCCGCCGCCGTCGCAGCCACCCGGGCAGGGCTCGAGCGTGCAGATGGCTGCGCAGGTCATCTACTCCGAGGCCGAGCGCATGGCGGAGATCGTCCGCAAAATCGGTCGCATCACGAAGTACGAAACGAAGTCGTACGTGGGGACGCAGAAGATCCTCGACCTCGACAAGGCGAGTGAGGCTTCGCAGGAGCGGGCAGAGGGCGGTTCTTCTCGCCCCCCGAAGTCCGAGGGGGCGCCGAGAGAGTCATGACGGCGCCGCGCATACACAGCTCGATTCCCGTCAGCTCGGAGGTGCGCCTCGCGCATTCGGTGCCAGCCGCCTGGCTCGACCGACTCCTGGCCTTCGCGGTGGACCTCCCGGTAGCCGACGGTGAGGACGCGGTGGTGTCCACGCTGGTGCAGACGTTGGCTGCGATTTTCGGCGAGGTCGCGGTGGGCGTCTCGTACCCCGACGGCACCGATGAACAACGAATATTTCGAGTGTTCCCCCTTGGACAAGAGGTACGCGGCAAGGGGATGACTCCGAGCCGCTTGTTCCCCGGGTATCCGTTCGAGCGAGCCTTCGACATCCCGGGCAACACCGCCACATTGCACGTCGCCTCGGCGCACGACGAAGCGGTGCGCGACGGCGGGGACATTGCCGCGCTGACGGAGCGGGCCGTGGCCGTCCTCGCGCATGGGCTTTCCCTGGCGCGCGCCCACGCCGAGGCGCGACGCGACTCGCAGAACCTTCGCGTGGTGACCACCCAGCTGGTTCAGGCCGAGAAGCTGGCATCGCTCGGGCAGCTGGCGGCCGGGATCGTCCATGAACTGAACAATCCACTGACCTCCATCATCGCCTATGCGGACGTGATGGCGCGGCGCCTGGAGAGTGTGGGCGCTTCCGCCGACGATATCGAGCGCGCGCACCGGATCAACGACTCGGCGGGGCGAATGCTCCGCTTCACGCGCGAGCTGGTGGCCTACGCGCGGCCCACCACCGAGCCGGCGCGGCCCGTGGATATCCACTTCGTCATCGACCAGGCGGTATCCTTCTGCGAGCACGTCGTGGACCGCGTGGGCGCCACCATCGAGCGGCGCTACGGCCAGGGCGTCCCCAAGGTTCGCGGCAAGGAAGCGGAGCTGGCGCAAGTCTTCGTGAACCTCGTCACGAACGCCTCCGACGCCATTCGCGACGGCGAGGGGCTCGCGCCCGGCCGCATCACGGTGAGCACGAGCCCCACCGTGCTCGGTGATGGCGTGATCGTCACGATCGAGGACAACGGGCCGGGGATCGCCACGGAGCACCTGTCCCAGGTGTTCGTGCCGTTCTTCACCACCAAGCCCGACGGGAAGGGCACCGGGTTGGGCCTCTCCATCGTGCGCAACATCGTCGAGAACCACGAGGGCAACATCGTTGCCGAGCAAGTGCACGCGGGCGAGCTCTGGGCCGAGGGCGATCCGGGTGGCTCCGAGGGCGCAGAGGTGGTGGGCGCGCGTTTCGTCATCCGGCTTCCCGCGGTGGGTTGAGGCTCTCCGACATTGGGCCGAGGCTCTCCGACATTGACCGGGGCGCTCTCGTAAGTATTCGAAATTACATCGAGCTACTTGTCCGACATTGAACTGGGGGACCAGACCCACCGGTCGACGACGACGGGGGGGCCCTCGGCGAGTGGGTCGTCCTTGCCGATGGCCCACCCCTCCACGCGGCCATCCGGGTGGACGCACATCCGGACGAAGTGCTTGAAGCCGGAGTGTCCGAGGACGGTGAAGGCCTGCTGGTGCTCGAAGCCGAAGATGGCGACCGTCATCAGGAACAGCCCGAAGACGAAGGACCCCACGATGGCGTTCGCGACGATCACCGCCGTGTCGCCGGCCAGCGAGGGAATCACGTGAGGCGCCAGGAGCGACAGACCCGTGGGGAGGGCCGCCAACGCCACGGCGAATGGCAAAGTGACCGCCAGGATCTGCAGGCGGTGCGCGCGCCGATGGTTGGCGATCAGGTAGAGCACGAGGCCGACCACCAGGGAAACGAGCGCCGACGCCGCCCAGAACGTGGCAGTTCCTCGGTCTCTCGCCCAGAGCTCGAGCGCAGCGACCAGACCCGCCGCCAGGTGCACCAGGTATCCCGCGCGACCCAGCATCAACGTCACCGGCACCTGCGCAACCAGGCGCCGACTCACCTCGCGGGGCGGGTACTCCGCATCGCACGGCCCCGACGGAGAGGCGCTGATGCGGGTCCCGTGCAGAAAAGCGCCTCCGCCGCCGGCGATCACGTGCATCGCCTTGTTGAACTTGCGCCGCTCGTAGTGATGGAAGTCGCCGGTCAGGTAAAGAAGCTCGTCCTTGTCGAGCGATAGCTTGCACGCTCCGAGGAGGCCCAGACCCGGTTCGTTGGGCTCGCCATAGGCGGTGGCGGGATCCGATGCCAGGAACATGAGCCGTCGTCCGGGGTTCGCTTTCCGGTACGTCTGGAAGAAGGCCCTCTGTCGAAAGTCCATCCGGCCCAGTTGCCGGTCCACCCCCCACAGGTCCATCTCCTTGGTCAGCGGGAAGGCGAAGTAGCTCGCCTCTTGGAGCGCCACGTACCCATGGAGCACCAAGCGCCGGCGCCGCTTCTTGGTCGCCCCCGCGAAGAAGGCGCGCACCGACTTTGCCACGCTGGAGAGAATGCGGAAGAAGCCCGACACCTCGTCGAGATGCAACTGGCGGACCACCAGGCCGACCTTGCGATTGCGACCGGCCTCTCGCAGCGGCGTGCCCAATTTCGCAATACTATCGAGGAGTGTGGGTCTCCGACGTTGAACATCCCGGCGCGTCGGGAGGTCGACGCCCTTGCGGAAGAGGCGACCGAAGCCGTCGAGACCGTCATACCAATCGTGGTTGCCCGGAACGCCCAGGAGCACGCGCTTCTGCGTCCGACCGCGAACGCGTACCGCGCGCAGGGCTTCGTTCCACGGCTGGGTGAGCCGCCGGTGAATCTCGTCGGCGGTGGCCACTGGATACGCCACGTCTCCGCCCATCATGAGAATGTCACCGCGGGGGAGGGTTCTCCGCCCGCCGTCGTCCGCCGGCACGTCGTACGACTGCGCCAGCATCGCTCCCACCGCGAAGCTCGTGTCGCGATCGTCGCCGGTATCGGCCGCGAAGTCGATGTACACCGGGCGCTCCAGCGCTTCCGTCAGCGACGGCGCCTCCTTGGCTCCCAGCGCCTTGAGCACCTGCGAAAGCATCCGCTCCCGTGACTCCGGTCGCATCCAGTCTCGGGAGTCCACGTCCTCCGCGGCGATGGCGCGGGAGATGAAGTTCCGGAAGTGGCCGTACAGCGAGGTGATGCCGTACCAGCGAATGCCGTACGGGGCGTGCGCGCCTTGGCGAAATCGCAGCGGTGGCGAGGCCGCGCCCCGGTCCTCGATGGTCCGCGGAGGAATCTCCAGCGGCGGCATCGTGGAGTTCCTTTCCCCTTGCAAAATTCCCGAGCCACGGTCCGACGCCTCGCGCGCTTTCCTCCGCACTTTGGCACCATCATCCGCCACACCCTCATCGTACCCCGCTCACCGCCGAAAGGCGAAAAGGTCGGAGCATGCGCCGGCGACGCCGGGGGAAAGCGGTTTACACCAGTCCGAACGACACGTTAGGTTGGAGACAGCGTCCCGCCGAAACACCCGGCGCGCACGAGACAAGAGATGCCCAGGCTCCGAAAAATCCTTCCCGCGTGCTTTGCCGTCGTCGCTGCCCTCAGCGCCTCGGACCCGTCGTCCCTCGCAGTCACCCCCAACGTTCGTGGGCGCATCACGGGGCAAGACAAGATCGTGCCCGACGTCTACGCCGAAGCCGCCAGGCCGGACGCCAAGCGCTGGTCCTGGCGCGAGCCTTCGCCGGCGGTCGCCGCACAGTTCCGCAACCTGTCGCCGCTGGTCTCCCGTGAGATCGTTCTCGCCGCCACCAACAGCGCGCAGAACCCCGCAGCCACTGCGCCCATCCTCGTGCGCGTCACCGGCGGTCGCACCAATCCCGCGACGCTCGTGGTCACCCCCGACACCCAGATCCAGTTTCGCAACGACGACCCGTTTCCTCACAAGCTCTACGTGGTCGGGCAGCCGGGCTGGAACGGCGCCATGGACCCCAAGGCCGTTCGCGAGTGGAAGGCCCCCAGTGGCCAGCAGCGCATCGAGTTCCGCGACGAGAAGTTCCCCAGCGTTCGCAGCTACGTCGTGGTCGACCCGCAGGTCGTTCAAACGGTGTATCCTACACGTGAAAATGCATTCGCATTCGCGCTCCCGCCGGGCGATTTCGTGGTGAAAGCCTTCTTCGGTGGCAAGCCGGTCGGCAAGCCCATCGGCGTCACCGTGAAGGACCACGGCACCGCCGAGATCAAAGACCCCATCAACGTCAGCGAAGGTGCGGACAGCAAATGATGATCCTGTCGCGCATCTGGTACGTGGTGCTCGCGGTGGTCGCAGCGGTGAGCTTCTACCTGGTCTCGCTGGCAGTCGGTCAGTACAACCGCCAGGTCTCCAGCGCCTCCGACGAGGAGCTCAAGGGCGATACCCAGGTCGTCAACTGGGCGCTGCAGATCGACGCCCGAAGGCGTCTCGACAGCCTCATCCTCGGCAGCGTCGACGAGAACGTGAAGAAGGCCCTCAAGGCTGCCAACGGCAAGGAGCCGGTGCCCGCGCCGTCCCGCGACGAGGGCAAGAAGGGCATCGCGGCGGTCAACGAGAAGCTACCCGCCGACTACAAGTTCGACGCGCTCTTCGTGGTCGACCGCGAGGGTCGTGTCATCGCCCAGACCGGCTTCGATGCTGCCACCAGCGACTTCGAGCTCGGCGGATATCCGGCGGTGTTCGACGGCCTCCACGGCTTTCTCCGGGACGACACCTGGGTGCTCGACAACCGCATCGTGCGCGTCGTCGTCCGCCCGGTCGAGGACGAGGTCGGTCAGCCGCCGCTCGGCGCGGTGGTGGGCTTCAAGAACGTCGACACCGACTTCTGTCGTGAGCTCGCCAAGCGCACCCGCGCCAACGTCGCCTTCTTCACCAACGGCAACCGCGTTGCCCAGGGCGCCCAGGAAGGCTTCGGCGCCGGGGCCTTCGACGACCTGAGCGGCGAGCTCTCCAAGCTGGCCACCGACGACGCCTTCAAGGCCTCGGGTCGCACCGACGTGCGCCCGCTGGGCCCCAAGAAGGACGCCTCGGCGATCTTCAGCCGCCTCCCCGGCGACGCCGGCGAGGCGG
>JABFRG010000175.1 GCA_013141295.1 Polyangiaceae bacterium | reverse complement strand
GACCAACGTTCCCGGCAGCTCCCGCGCCACCTGCGGTCGATGTGAACCCCGTGCTCGCCAACGTGCCGTAACTTGTCGCAGCGGAGCCTACCGCCGCGCCCGCAGCGCCGTTCTTTCCGTTGCGGCCATTCGTCGCCGGTTGCCCCATTCCCAAGTTGAAGCCAAGACCCGGGTCTCCGCTGTTCAGAGCGGGCATGGCCTCGTCGTAGTTCTTCGGCGTCGAGTCGCCTGGGATTCCGTTCTGAGCTGCTGTCCCATTCCCGTCACCGCCGTTTCCGCCCGTCGACATAACGCCGCCGCCACAGTCGGTCACGCCACCATTACCCCGCGTCATGCCGGCCGGCACGTTGCCCATAGTGCCAGCCTTGCCCTCGCTGCCCCCGTCGCCGCCCTTCCCGGTGGCGCCCGCGCCCGCAACCACGTCATTCCGCACCAGCTCCACGAGCGCCGCCTCCTTCGCAAACACCGCGATGCTCGACGCGCCGTCCCCCTGAGCAGCCTCAGCCGTCCACTTGAAGTCCTGTGCGAGGAACGTCGCCCCTTTGCCCGCAACGAGTGCCGGCCCAACGGCGGGAGCGACTTCGCTCTTCCCGCCCGCATGCGCCCACGTCCCGCATGTGAACCCGCCAAACAGACTCACCCGCCCGGTGGCGTTTACAGCCTCCAAGTACGGGCCCTGCCCGCACACGAACACAACCCCCTTGCCCGCCTGCGCCTTCTCAACTGCCTTCGCAAGCGTCTTCAGTGGACGCTCCTTCGTACCGTCGCCGCCTTCCGCTGCGGACCCATCCACGAACACGCCCGTATCGTTCGTCACGCATTGTGCGTCGTCCTTCGGATCCTTACCACTCGCGCACCCCGCGGGCGGCGCGTCCGGCTGCGCGTCGCTACCGCTCGAGCTGCCGCCATCGTCGGTGCAGGCGTTCGGATAGGAACAGATCTCGTTGACGTCCCGACCGCAGGCCGTTCCGAGGACAGTGGCGATGCCAACGACCAAGAGAATGGAGTGATGAATCTTCATGGGGATGACCTCAAAAGGAGCCGGAAAGGAAGAGACCGCCAACGGTAGGGTGCACCCGCAGGGCGCGGAGCTCGCGGGTGGACTTTGGCCAAAGAAGGAACGAAACCACACCGCCCGCGGCGAGCACGCCACCGGTGATCCACATGGCTGTAGAGAGAGTGTGTCGGGAGCTTGCGCTCGAGGCCGCGTCGCGTACGGAAGCACAGTTGGCGGAGGCAGCGTTCGTACAGGCGCCCTCGGCAAGTCGCTTTTCCGCGTCGTCTGCCGCGCTCGTCGAGGATGCGCCGAAGACGGCCCCGAGCGCGAGACCGGCCGCGCCAGCGCCGAAGAGCACGATGGGCACCACGTAGCCCGCAGTCGGCCGGAACGTTTCGGTTGCCGGCGGCGGCACGGGAGGCGCCGATGCGGTCGTCGAGGCAGTGGGTGCGGGGATCACGACCGTGGTGGGCGGATCCTTGAACTCCACCACCACCGTTTCGCCGGCGCCACACGCGCTGCGCCGGGTCTTGCTCACGCCTTCGTGCGCGAGATCGACCATCTGCTCCCCGGGAAGGGTCTCGACGATGCTTCCTTGAAGAGCCGCTTCCTTGCCGTTCACGCGCACCGCAGTGCCGGCCGGCGCACGCACGTCGAGCCGACATATCTTCGCCTGGCAGGCAGCGAGCTTGGCGCGCGCCTCGGTACGCCCCTTCGCGACCGCTGCGGTATCCGGAAGGCCGATGTACGTTCGATAGTGGCCAATCGCGTCGACGAGCGCGCCGCCCTCTTCCTCGGCGAGCGCCAGGTTGAAGAGTGAACTGGGCCCCGGGAAGAGCGCGTAGGCCTCGGCGAACTTCTCCCGCGCCTTCTTCCAGTCCTTGGCGTTGAAGGCTTGCACGCCCTCACCGAAAACACGATCGGACTGCTCCTTCTTAGTTGCAACGGTGGGCGCGCCTGCGGCCGCAGAAGCGCCCACCGCCGAGGTGCAGAGGAAAATGGCAGCTACACACACGAGACGTTTCATTCGTTCACCAGTTTCAAAGACGGATTCGAAGATACCGGCGCAGGCGCCGTAGAAGCAGACGGGTGCGGCGGAGCCGAACCTCGCGTGGACGCAGTTGCCGGAGCGACCCGGGGCGCGGATGCAGTGGCGGAAGCCGGAGCGGTCGGCGCAGCGGAGTGGGAGGGGCTCGGAACCGGCTCCGGCGGCGGGATCATCGACTCGATGCCATGCGGCACCATGGCGCCACTGGACGTCGGAAGGGGAAGCGGGGCTGTGACCGCCGCAGCAGAGGTGGTGGCGGGCGTCGCACTCCAAACGCGCTTCGCAGCGCTCCACGCCACCGCCAGCACGAGGAGCACCACCGGAACCAGCGCTATGAGGAGCCACGAGATCGTAGCCCGCTGGCGAAAACGCGCAGTGGGCGTGGGACCGCGCTCGGCCACGGGAGCGTCGCCCTGCTCGAGCTCGCGGCGTTGCTGCACGGGACGCTCGACCGGCACCAGCGATGCGATGGGGGCTGCGGCCGGCCCACCGCCCCCGCGGGCCGCAATTTCGCGGCCAAGACGCTCACGCTCTTTGCGACGCTGCTGCGCGACCACGACGCCCGAGAGCAGCTCGCGATTTGCAGTGGGCATGCGGATCCCCGGATCCGTGGCGTAGGCCGAGCTGCGGTGCGCCGGCTCCTCGGGAACTGCGTAGTCCGGCGGGACGAGGTCCTTTTCTGTGTCGCGCTTCATGGCGGGCCTCAAAAGTCCAAGGCCGGGAGGCCGGTTTTGCGGGCGGCATCGTCACGCTTCATT
This sequence comes from Polyangiaceae bacterium, assembly GCA_013141295.1. Lineage (GTDB taxonomy): Bacteria > Myxococcota_A > Polyangia > Polyangiales > Polyangiaceae > JABFRG01. The sequence continues at coordinate 1,103 of JABFRG010000175.1, read as the reverse complement.
TCCGCGCACGAACGATGCAGGTCGAGGATGTAGCCGTCCTTCAGGCACATGTGGGAATTCGCTGGGCTGGGCGGCGAAGCCTTCGGCCCGTTGGACGCAAAGGGGCGAGCCGAGTGCGCCGCGCTTGCTGAGGCGGGCGCTGCCGGTGATGCCGCGGATGGCGTTGGCTCGGGCGGTGAGGTCACCGCGGGTGATGCAGCCACCGCGGCGTTGGTGGGCGGCATCGGGGTGCCAGACGCGAGCGGCGCGGGCCTGGCGGCGCTCGGCGCTGTGTGGTTCGGGGGAAGGAGCACGCCAATGCACACGAGGCCGAGGGCCAGGACGAGCAGGGCTGCCGCCGCGATGGCCGCTTCGAGCTTGGAGGGCGGGCGCACGCGCTCGCGCCAGAGTCGACGAAGGCCGGCCGCTAAGCCGGGCCGCGCCTGCGGATGCGGTGAGCGCATCGAAGGCGCAACGCTATCCTGCGCATGCGGCGGAGAGATGAGCGGCGAGGTCGCGAGCGCGACCGCGAGCAGGTTCGAGCGGGGCGCTGGCTGGGTGTCGAAGTTCGGCCGACTACGCAAGGGAAGAGAATCGGGCGGCGGGTTCGTCTGTGGCCCCATCGAAGCGGGCTGCTGTTGAACCCCGGCTTGCGGCGCGTACGGCGCGCGCTTCGTCGCGCCGTGCAGTGCGTGGCCCTCCGCGGACATCGGTATCGTGCGCCGGGGATCCTGCTTGGTCCTCGCGACTGGATCCACTGCCGACGGGGGCGCCGCGGCGAGCATCTGCGGCGCGGCGTAGGCCCCGGAAGCTTCGATGTCCGCGAGGCTGCCGGTGCGAAACTCCTTTTCGCGCGCCTCGCTCTTCTCCGCCGCGACGATGAGCTTCGACAGCGGCGTTCGCTCGGTGGTGTTCGGCTCCGCCGATCGTTCGTTCTGGTACGCGAGCGCAAGCACATCGTGGACGGCCTGGAGCATGCGGGCGAAGTCCACCGCGCTCTCCGGGCGCTTGGCGGGATCCTTCTCCAGCGCTGCCGCGACGAGGAGGTCCAGAACCTCGGGCACGTTCGGGAGGATCGACGACATGCGGGGAGCACGCTCGAAGCGATGCATGCGAATCAGGTC
>JABFRG010000012.1 GCA_013141295.1 Polyangiaceae bacterium | reverse complement strand
GTCCCAGGGCGAAGCCACTTCCACGGTGACGGCCTCGAGCAGCTCGGCGGGCACCTTGCTCGAGAGTGCCTCGAGCTCGTTGCGCGCGGTGTCGGTGAGGAGCTGCTTCAGATCGCCATCGCTCGACATGTAGAGCTGCGTGGGAATCTCTGGCGGCAAGGACACCGACCGGTACATCGTGACCTTGGCGCCGGTCCTCCGCGCGAGGTCGACGGCGGCGTCGAGAACGAGCATGGCGCGGGGCGAGGCATCGAGGGCAACGAGGATTCGCTTCATGCGGGGATTATACGCATCGGGCGTGCCATCACCAGAGCAACCGGGAATGGCCCCCGGCATGGGGCGTTCTTGCCCGTTGGGCCCAGCCGTCTCGCCCCACGCTGCACCCGATGCGCCCCATGCAAATTGTGCATGAGGATTTCCGCGGTACCGCGACCGGCGCTGCGGATTGTGCGTGCGCTCGGGCTGGCATCGCTGATGCACACGGGGTGCTCGGAGGTCATGCTGTGAACCCATCCTTGCCCCTGGTCATTCTTGCTGCAACCGACGGAACGTCCGCATCCGCGGAGGTCGTGGAGAACGCCGCGCGTTTCGCGACGGGACACAAGAGCGACGCCCCGGTGGCGCTGCACATCGTGCATGCGGTCGTGCCGGTCGCCGTGTCCGACGTGGTGGGGGGACCCGTGGCCACCCAGACGTCCGAAGCGGAGCTTACCGAAGGTCGCGCCATCCTCGATGCCGCGTGCCGGAGCGCCGGCGCTCTGTTCTCCGGTCCCGTGACCTCGCACCTGGTGCGGGCCGAGCCGGTCGACGCGATCCTCGAGACCGCCAGCCGGACCCAGGCCGCGTTCCTGGTCGTCGGGAGCCACGACTACAAGGGCCTCAAGCGCTTCTTCCTCGGCTCCGTTGCCGAGCAGGTGGTGCGCAAGGCCAAGTGCCCGGTGATGGTCATTCGCCCGATCCAATACGCCGACTCGCGCATTCCGACCATCGAGCCCCTCTGCCCGGACTGCGCCCACGTGCGAGAGCAGACCGCCGGCAAGAACCAGTGGTGTGCCCGTCACTCGGAGCACCACGTCCGCGCGCTCCTCCACTACGAGTACCCGCAAGGCTTCGCCCAGGGCTCGCAGATCATCCGCCCAACCTGATCTGTATCGAAGGGGCGCGCTCGCTGCGCGCCCCTTGCTCAGCGACGCTCAGCGACAGCTGGGCGTGGTGGTCAAGGCGTCGTTCGAGCCCATGGCGTTCCACTTGCCGAACATGGTCTCCACCAGGTTCCGGGTCTCGCTGGAATTCTCTGCCTTGTCCGAAGGCTCCACCGTCCAGCTGCGCATCGTGAGCGGAACGTAGCGCGCGCCGTTGATGGTCACCTTGCCGGCGCCATCCTTGGTCAAGCCCAGATAGAGCACCAGCGACGCGCGGCGGGGCGTGGGGGTCTGGCCGCTCACGAAGTTGCCGAGTGAGTAGATGACGAAGCCCTCGCGACCGTCCGCGGCGGTGACCTTCTCCCACGGCTGCACCACATGCGGGTGACCACCGAAGACCGCGAGCGCGCCGGCGTTGATGAAGCGCTTGGCCAGGTCCTTCTGATCCTTGCCCGGCGTGTACACGTACTCGACGCCCCAGTGCGGCGTCACGATGACGGCGTCGGTGCGGGTCTTCAGGTCGGCGATGGTGCGCTCGATCTCCGCCGTATCGGTGAAGCACATGAGCACCTGCTTCTTGGGATCGGGAATGCCGTTGGTGCTGAAGGAGCAGGCGATCCAACCGATCTTGAAGCCGTTCTTCTCGGTGATGGCGTAGCGCGGCGCATCGGGCTCGGTGGAAGGACGCGTGCCGGTGAACGGCAGACCGTGCTCCTTCATGGCCTCGATGGTCTTGTCGGCGCCGAGCGAACGACGGTCCATCGCGTGGTTGTTGGCGGTGGAGACCACGTCGACGCCCAGCGTCTGCAGCGCCGGAATGAGCCCCGGGTTGTAGTTGAACATCGGGTAGCTGGTGTAGACGGCGTTGTCGAACACGAGCCCGGGATCGCGCACGGCTTGCCCCGAGCTGTTCACGCCGGCCGCGGCCGGCCCTTCGAAGTTCGCGTAGGTGAGGTCGGCCTGGCCCACGATGCGCGTGACGCCGGTCCACAGGCTCTCGAAGCCGCGCTCGTAGGCCTGCTTCTGCAGCGGCGAGTGGAGGAGCACGTCGCCCACCGCGGCGATGGTGAGTCGCTTGCCCGCCCGGCAGGGCTCGGTGAACTCGAGCGGTCCCGCCGCGCGCGGCACCGTGAGGTCCTGGTCCGAGAGGTCGGGGCCCTTTTCGTCGTCCTCTTCCCCCGTGGAGTCGGTGGTCCCACAGGCCACGACCAGAGCCATCGCCGAAAAAGATGCCGGGATCAGATACCGCCAGTTCATTGCATGTCGGTAACCCAATCGCCGTCCACGGGCCAGTGGTATTTTGCCAGGGCAATTGGAAATCCCGTCGGCTGACAGTTTTGTGTCAGGATTACCGCGATGCGACGTCAGGCGCGCCTCTTTGCCATCGTGGAGTACCTTCGCGGACGACGCACCGGCGTCACCGCTGGAGCGCTGGCGGAGCGCTTCGGCGTCACGCTGCGCACCATGTACCGGGACCTCGACGCGCTCCGCGACGCTTCGCTGCCACTGGGCGCCGACCGCGGACGCGGCGGGGGCTACGCGCTCGACCGCAACTACTCGCTGCCGCCGGTGAGCTTCTCTGCCCGGGAAGCCGCGCTCCTGCTCACGGTCGGGAGGTGGGCCACGGAGATGCGCCTGCTGCCCTTCGTGAAGACCCTGGAAGGCGGCCTCGACAAGGTGCGCGGGGCGCTCTCCACGTCGGCCCAGCGGGAGCTGCTCGCGCTCATGGAGGGCCTAAGGTTCGTGGGCGTGCCCGCGCTCACCGCCGATCCGAAGGTGCGCGACGCCCTCGAGCGCGCGTGGTTCGAGGGAGCGGCGCTCGACATCGAGTACCTGGGGCAGAATCACGCCATCACCCGGCGCCGGGTCCGCCTCGTCACCGTGGTCATGGAGCGCAGCGAGACGCTGCTCAACTGCGACGATCTCGACAAGGGCGAGCGGCGGCAGTTTCGCCTCGATCGCATCCTGCGCGCCGAGGTGGTCGAGACGGTTCCCGATGCGCCGCCGGCGGCGACGCCGAAGATCCCCAACCTGCCGCCTCGCCGCCGCTCGTGAAGCCGACCGGGCGGTGCTAAGACCTGCGCATGCCCGAAGGGGACACGCTTCACAGGCTCGCCGGCAAGCTGCGTCCCGTGCTCCTGGGCCGTGCGGTGGAGGAGCTGGTGCTGGCCCGGAGCGAAGCGCCGCATCGGGCCTTCGTGGGAAGCCGCATCGTCACCGTGGAGGCGCGTGGCAAGAACCTGCTCGTGCACTTCGACAACGGCTACGCGCTCCACGTGCACCTGGGGATGCACGGGTCGGTGCGCACCACGCCCAGCAATGGCCCGGCCCGGCTCGCCCCCAGCGTGGCGTTCGTGCTCCGCGTGGAGGGGGTCGCGATCGTGGGTCGCTGGGCCCCCAAGGCACGCTTGCTCAAGAGCCGCACGCTGGCGGTGGACCCGTACTTTCGCACGCTGGGCGAAGACCTGCTCGGTGAGCAGTTCGAGCCGGGCGACCCCATCGCGCGGCTGCAGACCCGACCTCGCCTTCCGATCGGCGAGGCGGTCATGGATCAGCGCCTGGTCGCAGGCATCGGCAACGTCTACAAGAGCGAGGTGCTCTTCCGGCAAAAGGTCGACCCCTTCGCGCCGGTGGCGAGCCTCGACGACGCGAAGCTGGGCGCCATCCTCGCCGACGCCCGGATGCTCATGCAATACAACGTGGACGGCCCGGCCCACGCGGAAGGCGCGCCCAAGGTGCTGCCCCGCATGCCCATGCGCACCACA
>JABFRG010001121.1 GCA_013141295.1 Polyangiaceae bacterium | reverse complement strand
GTCCTCGAGATCGCAGGGGGCGAAGCCGACGGTCTCTCGCTTGGGGTTGCGTGCGGAGAGATCGGCGGCGCTCCGCTCGAGCTCACTGGTGTCGCGCCCCAGAAGAAAGACCGGGTCGCCGCGTTCGGCTAGCTGTTGGGCCACCGCGCGCCCCATTCCGCTCGTGCCGCCGAGAATCACGGTCTTCATGCTCTGTCTCCGAATAGGCGTACCGACTGCGCGCTGCGCAGCCTTCGATGGGGGTCCCACTTCTCGCGCGCCGCCAGGAACGAAGGCAACCGAGGATCCATCGCACGGTAGTCGGCCGCGCGGGTGAAGCGATCCTTCGTGAGGTAGATGCGGCCGCCCACCTCGATGACGAACGCGTTCAGCTGGTCGACGATGCGCTGGATATCCGGCGATATGGCCATGTCGACAGCGATGGAGGTGCCTTCCAACGGAAACGAGAGTAGTCCGTTGCCCTGTGGTCCGCAGTCCTTGATGACGCACAACGGAGAGGCACCGCCCAGCCGCGTGAGATGATCCATGAAGGCGCGCACTGCGCGCGCGCCGGCGGAGCGGGGAATCACACACTGGTACTGCGTGAATCCACGTGCGCCATACACGCGATTCCAGTCCAGGATGGCGTCGAGCGGGTAGAAGAACGGATCGGGCGGCACCACACGGGCCCGACGATGCTCGGCGTGGCTCCAGTAGTACATGGTATTGAACGCGCTCGCCGTGGCGTTGTTGAGCACCCAATCCGGGAGCTCCGCGGGAAACGAGAGCTCGCGCGCGGCAGGAGGGGCGACCGCGCTGGCCTCGGCGGCGCTGGCCCACCGTCCCGCCATGAGGATGCCGCGGCCCATGGCCGACCCCTGGCTCAGGCAGTCGATCCAGCCCATGGTCATGGGCCACCGCGGGGCGGCGCGGCTCAGTGCATCCAGGAACTCGTCGACGCCGCGGACGCGCTCGCTCTCCATCCACACCCAGGCGGAGGGAATCCGCTCCAGCGAGAGCTCGACCTCGAGAATGTGTCCGAGGAGGCCCATGCCGCCCACCGTCGCGTGGAAGAGATCGCTCTCGAGATCGGGCCCGCACTCCACGATGTCACCGTCGGCGAGGCGCATGCGCAGGCGACGGACGTGGGCGCCGAAGGTGCCCGCGACATGGTGGTTCTTGCCGTGGACGTCGCTCGCCACCATGCCCCCGAGCGTCACGAACTTCGTGCCCGGGGTTACCGGCGAGGCCCAACCGCGGGGCATCCAGATGCGGTTGGCTTCGGCCAAGGAGAGGCCTGCTTCGGCGCGGGCGATTCCCCGTTCGAAGTCCACCATCAGCAGCCGATTGGCGAGGCGCGTCCCTACCACCCGGTCACCGGGCGCTGCCGGAAGCGAGCTGTCGCCGTAAGAGCGTCCGAGGCCTCGCGAAAGCACCGCGCCGCGCGACGCCTCCGCCAGGTTCTCCGAGAGAACCTCGCGCCCCGGTACGCCGAGCCGACCCCATCCGGCGAGCCGAGGCTCGGTGCGGAGTGTCTTGGCCGACAGCGGTTGCGCCGCAGACGCGCGATCGGGCCTGCTCAATGTCCGCTCGCCGCAATCAGGGCGTTGGCTGCCTCGGGGTAGCGCTTGCACTCGAGGAGCGCGCTCAGCATGAGCGGGGCCACGATGGTCGCATCCGATTCGATGATGAACATCGGGGTATCTTTGGTGAGCTTGTCCCAGGTGATCTTCTCGTTGGGGGTGGCCCCGGAGTACGAACCGTAGGAGGTGGTGGAGTCGGATATCTGGCAAAAGTAGGCCCAGGGCTTGGCCGGCACTTCCAGATCGTATTTCAGCGAAGGAACCACGCAGATGGGGAAGTCGCCGGCGATTCCGCCGCCGACCTGGAAGAAGCCGACGCCCGCGCCGGCCGCCAGCTCGCGGTACTGATCGTAGAGCGCACCCATGTACTCGATACCCGACTTGGCGATGCCGGCCTTGCAGTCACCCGCCTTCACGTGCGCCGCGAAGATGTTCCCGAAGGTCGAGTCTTCGTAGCCTGGCACCACCATCGGCAGGTTGGCGCGCGCCGCCGCGAGCAGCCAACAGCTGTCCGGGTCGCCCTCGTGCGCCGAGGGATCGAGGGAGAGGACGAGCTCGTAGAAGTACTCGTGCCAAAACCTGCGCGTGCCCTGCTGCGAGGCGACCTCCCACGCGGGGATGAGGTGCTTCTCGACGGCGCGAAAGGCTTCGTCCTCGGGAATGCTCGTGTCGGTGACGCGCCGCATGCGCTCACGGAGGATGCGGGTGTCGTCCTCCTTGCTGAAGTAGCGGTACTCGGGAAAGTCGCGGTAGCTTCGATGCGCGACCAGTCGAAAGAGCGACTCTTCCAGATTCGCGCCGGTCGTCGAGATGCCGTGGATCAGCCCCTCGCGAATCGCTGGCGCGAGGGTGATGCCCAGCTGCGCCGACGACATGGCGCCGGCGAGCGTCCAGAACATGGTGCCGCCCCGCTCGATGTGGCGCCAGTACGCGAGCAGCGCGTCGCGCGTGGCGCGGGCGTTGAAGTTCTGAAAGTGCGTGAGCACGAACCCGAGGATCGGCAGGTCGGGGCTATTCGGTGGCACGATGTTGTTCATTCGTGGCACGTCGTAGCACGAAACCTTATGTGCGTGCTACTCGCTGCTGCAAGCGTGACGGTGCCTCCCACGCCCTTCGCCGCGCGGCGTAGGTGGCGACTCGCCTATCGTTCGCGCGAGCCGTGCGATCTCGTCGATCTCGTCCAGCGTGACCCCGGTGGCGAGGGCGGCTTCCGTGAAAGCCACGATGCAGGCAGGGCAGGCCCACGCATGAGCCATGGAAAGGCCAACGAAAGCTCGCATCTGGGCGTTGAGCGGGCTGGTCTCGAGCAGCAGCTGGGGGGGAGACTTCAACGGGGCATGCTTTCCTGCGGTCTGTGGATTCTCGAAACCAAACCCTGGGCCCGACGTAGGTAGGCCGAGACCGGCGCGTCTTTGGGTGGCACGAAAGTAGTATCCCGTGCTACGACGTGCCACGGAAGCGAAAAACGGTGCCACCGAGCGCCCGAGGACCCGAACCATGCAGCCACAGAAGCTCCTCCGTACCTCCCTCGCCATCGCCACCGCGCTCGCGGTCTCCGGCGTGCTCGGCCCGTTCCTCGGCTGCAGCAGCAGCGGCGGCGACAGCACCACCGGCAAGCGCATCGTCCTGAAGGCACGGGTCGAGGCGCCCAGCGCGGCGTCGTTCACCAGCAAGCAGGGCTGGGCGGTCACCCTCTCGAAGGCGGCCATCTCCACCGGCGCCTTCTACTACTACGACGGCGCCACCATCTTCGCGCAGCGGGCTCCGGCGCATTCCGCGAACCCGCTCGCGCGCTTCTTCACGGTGGGCAACGCCTTCGCGCATCCGGGCCACTACCAGGCCGGCAACGCGCGCGGCGAGATGCTCACCGCCACCAGCGTCGACCTCGTGGCCGGTGGCGCCGACCTCGGCGTCGGCGACGGCGTGACTGGGACGGTGCGCTCGGCCACCTTCACCTTCGGCACGCCGCCGGTAGGTCCGCAAGCGGCGACCCTCGGCACCCACGTGGTGGTGCTCGAAGGCAAGGCGGTGAAGGGCGCAGATACGCGGGTGTTCCGCGCAGAGATCGACGCCGCCGATATCGCCGATCTCGAGAACCGGCCCATCCTCGAGGGCTGCCCCTTTGCCGAAACGCAGCTCACCGCCGACGGCACCGTCACGCTTACCGTGAACGTGCCCATGTGGTTCGAGCTGGTGGAGTTCGACCAGGTTGCCGCCAGCGCCGACGGCAAGCCCGTCACCATGGATGGCATCGCACGCAATGAGCTCGTCCGCGGCCTCAAGGCCGGCGACCGATACGTATTTACCTATACCAAGTAGCCCCGCGCCGGTGCGCCGGCGCCCTTGCATCGAAAGTTCCCATCATGAAACGTTTCTCTCGCGTCGTAGCCCCCGCTTTGTTCGCCCTCGTTGCTGCGTGCAGCAGCAGCTCCTCGTCATCCGGCACCGGCACCATTGCCTTCACCAGCTGGGGCGAGGAGTACATCGAGCAGGAGATTCCCCCGGTGGTGGACGGCGAGACCATCATCGTCGACGGCTGGACCATCAAGTATTCCAAGTTCCTGGTCGTGCTCGGCAACATCAAGGTGCAAGACGCATCGGGCGCGGTGGCGGCCGAGCAAAAGGGCAGCAAGCTGGTGGACCACACGAAAGTGGGCCGGAAGCCCCTGGTGACGTTCCCGAGCGTCGAGGCCAAGGCCTGGACCCACGTGAGCTACGAGATTCTCCCGGCCACCGCGACCACCGAGCTCGCCGGCGCCAGTGACGCCGACAAGGCGCTCATGATCCAGGGTGGCTACAGCGTGTACGTGGAAGCCACCGCCACCAAGGGCGCGGTTTCCAAGAGCTACAAGTGGGGATTCCAGACAGCCACCCTCTTCGACCGCTGCAAGGCCGCCAACGTCGACGGCAAGGACGGCGTCGACGGCGTGGTGGTGAAGAACGGCATCACCGAGACCGTCGAGCTCACCATCCACGGCGACCACCTGTACTACGACGACCTGCAGTCCATCGACGCCAAGGTCCGCTTCGACAACATCGCCGCTGCCGACGCCGACAACGACGGCGTGGTGACGCTCGACGAGCTGGCCAAGGTGAAGCTCGCGGCGATTCCCGCCACCCAGGGCAAGTACGGCACCGGCAGCGCTTCGGGAATTTCCGATCTACGCGCCTTCGTCACCGCGCTCTCGCGCACGGTGGGCCACTACCGCGGCGAAGGCGAGTGCTTCGCCTCCGCGAAGTAGGCTCGCAAACTCCTATTTGCGGGGGTAACTGTAAAGTGCACTCTTCGACGCAACCCAGAACGTGCTGGGCGTCGCGCAGACCGAGACGAGATCTTCGTTCGTCGCAGGTCCGATGTCGGTGGCCACGGGTGCAGTCGGCTTGTTGAGGTCGACGTCCAGCACTGCGCCCTTGTTGCCCACGAGAACGACGCGATTGTTGAGCTTCTCCATGTTTACGTAGCCCCGTGGCAGCGAGATCTCGACGCGGGAGGTGCGCAGTTTGTCGGCGAAGAGCCCCATCGGAGCGAGCCCGTCGCTCCCCAGCGCGATCAGGCCCTCCCACGAATCGAAGCTCGATGCGAACTTGAGCTCGGACGAGCCCGCATCGCCCTGGTAGGCGCTCGTTCCGGCGATGGCGAAGACCGAGGAGGAGCCGAGCGCGGCGACATGGGTCACCGGGTTGGTGAAGCCACACATGCGAGGAACGTTGTCGGGCGTGGCTCCCTGGGGGGAGAAGAACAACAGGGCGCAACGTGAGAGGCCGCCGTTGGAGATGTTTTCGCCCCCCATCCACACGCCGGTCGGCGACGCGCTGAGCGAGGCGATGGTGGTGCCGTAGCCGGTGATGATGTCGCGGGACGCGTCGTAGAAGTCCTTTCGATTCTCGGAGTACACGAGCACGCCCGCGCCCGCGCCGTAGACACTGGTGCGTGTGCCGGAGATCGCGCGAAAGTCGCCGTCCTTGATGGTCGACCAACCGCCGCCCTCGAACGACAGGAAGCCCTGGCTGGAAGCGACGAAGACGGCCGTGTCGTCCCAGCAATCGATCCCGCGGAGCTCACCGCGGGGCAACGTCGTGGCTTTCGTCCAGACCTTGCCCGCTGGCGCCGGGGGCGTTTCGCTCGGGCCTTCTGGAGCACCGGAGGACGAGGAGCTGCTCGCGGAAGGTCCGTTACCCGCGGTCTCTACGGTGGTGGTGGTACAGCCGACGGCGAGAAGAAGAAGTGCAAGCGTAAGGGAGCGTCGAATCATGGTCGTGTGACGACCGCTGCGACGACCTATTCAGGGGCTCTGCCGGGTGGCATTTGGCCGCCACGGTTTGGCGGGCAAGGCGCCTCGGGTGCGCTTTCGAGGGCACGAAGGCGTGCTTCGCCTACTTCGCGCCGGTACCCAGGAAGGTGAACTCCTGGTTGATTCGATTCTGCGTGCTGCCGTCACCGATGTAGTGCTCGGCCGGACCATCGAGCCGGGAGATATCGGTGTAGGGACGGGAGCCGATGTCGAAGCCGTTCTGCGTTCCGAAGGTGAAGGGCACCCAGAATTCCTTGGTCGACGTGCTGCCGGTGGAAGATACGCAGTTGCCGGTGCCGCTGGCGAAGCCCACCAGGCCGCCGAACGTGTAAGAGTGGTTGGGCTCGTCGATGTTCAGGCTGCCGCTGGTGGTGCCCGGATCGTTCTTGGTGGGGGCCGCAAGCGTGCAGGTGTTGCCGCTGATGGTGACCTGCTTGGCGGTCTCGAGGGTCACGGTGCTCAGCGCCGGGTCGAGCTGGTAGGTTCCGGCCTCCTTGCGTACGAAGACCAGCTTGCCGGAGGCGGTGAACGTCACCGTCTCGCTCTTGCTGCGGAGCTCGCCGTTGAACTTGATATCGCCCTCGTAGCGCTCGATGGCGTCGATGATCTTCACCGCGCCCAGGAGAATGACCCGGGAGGACCCATTCACGCCGTTGTAGGTTGCACTCACATTCACCGGGTTGGGGGTGGGGATCTCGCTCGGCGCCGTGTAGCGGAGCTGGCCCGGGGCCACCTGGGTGAGCGATCCGGCGCTGGCGCTCAGCGCATCCGCATTGCGCGGCGCGCCCTTGCACCCCACCGGCGCGAGGTTCTCTTCTCCCGGCGGGGCCGCTGCGGGGACCGGGAGCGGATCGCACCCGGCGATGCCCAGCGTGGTGCTGTCGCCCTTGCGCACCGAGGCGCTGGCCGGCGTCAGCCGGAGGTTGGCGTAGACGCCGAGGGACTTCATGAGGCGAGTGCCGCGGTTGAGGTTCCGGAGCTGGGCGGTGATGCTGTCGATGCGGCCACCTTCGGCGGCCAGCTTCAACGTCGTGCTCTTGGTGCCCGCCTGCGGCGTGACCACCGCGTCGCGGAGATCGAACCACGCGCCCGACTCGTCTTGCATGGCGAGTCGCTGCTGATCGCTGACCCCCGCCTGATCGTCGTTGTTGGGCGCGAGCCGTACCGTGGCCGGCTGCGCAAAGGTGACGTTCTGCGGGCTGATGGCGTAGCTGAGACCGACGCCGCTGGGGAGCGTGTGGGTGAGCGCTTGCACCGAGAGCTGCGTATCGGCCGCGAGGGCACCCGGAGGAACGACGAGCTCGAAGCGCCCGTCGGCGGTGCGCAATGACCCACCGGCGGCGCCGATGGTGGCGGTGACGGGAGCGCCCACCGGAGTACCAGGAGCCGTGACCGCGGGCTCGTTGGACGTCGTCGCGGGGGTCGGCTCGGTGGAGCTGCTGCAGGCGGTGGCGGCGAGCAGGAGGGCAACGAGGAGGGAAGACCGCAAGTTCATGGTCGACCGTGAAGCAACTGGCGGACCAGCCCGGGACTTCGCGGAATCGTTGGGGGACCACGTGCGCTGCGCCAATCCTGCGCACGCGCCCTGCGCGACCTTTGCACAGCAGCCTCAGAATGTGGCGTCGGTGGCCACGCCGGCGAAGACCTCTCGGCCCGCCTCGGGGAACGAGTAGCGGCCCTCGACGTTGGTATCGAGGAGGTTGGTCGCGCGAAGCCATGTGCGGAGCGAGCGCCCGAGGTCGAGGTCGACGCGCGCGTCCACCAGGAGCGCGCCACCGAGCCTGCCCGGTACGCCGGTATCGGGGTTGAGGAACGGCTGTGCTCCGCGGTAGCGGGCCACCGCAGAGCCCCGCAGGAACGGAAACGGCCGTACGGTCACCACGGCGGTGGCCCGGGGGTTTGCCGCGTTGGGCACCGGGGTGGTAGCGGCTTCACCAGTGCGCTGGGAGAGGACCGTGGCGGAGAGCGCGAGGTCGATCTTCCGGAGCAGCGTGGTGCGACCGGTGAGCTCGAAGCCCACGTTGCGGCCGACGCCGACGTTCTGCAGTTGATCGACCTGAGGTGCAATGTACACCGATTGGATGAGGTCGCGCAGCTGTGAATAGAACACTCCGCCGGCCAGGTGCGTGCTCGGCGAGAGCGCCACCGCCACGTCGAAGGAGAGGTTGGTGGCATGCTCCGGACCCAGCGAAGGGTTGGCCGCGCGGGCGCCGAACACGGTGCTGTAGCGCTCGCGCAAGGTGGGAAAGCGCGTGCGCTGGGCTGCCGACGCGGTGAAGGTGACGCGCTTCTGCAGCAGGTAGGAGAGGCTGCCCATGGGGCCGAGGGCTGCGGAGCCGTCGGGGGCCGTACCTTGCGGCGGTTGCTCCGGTAGCTCGCCGTCGAGCTGCAAGCCCACCGTGCCCCGAAGCGTCCGGCGCAGCAGCGCGGCGTCGACCTCGGCCGACGCGGTTCCCAGGGTGGTGGCGACCCGGACCTCCGGCGCATTGCGATCGGCGGTGGCAAGGTGCCTATCACGCTTGAGCCCCAGCCAGGTGCGCACCGCGAGCTCGCCCTCCCCCGTGGGGAGCGGGAACGTGGCGTGCCCGCGAACGATGGCGCCCACCGTGAGATCGTCGTAGATGCTGTGAAAGGCCTTGGGGAGCCGCTGCGTCTGGTATCGGGCGTCGTCGAAGGCGTCGAGGAGGTTGCCGAAGTGGCTCAGGTACACCGCCTCCGAGAGCACCAGGGGTCCGTGGGTGTGCTCGTGTCGAATACCGAGATTGGTGCTCTCCCAGTCGGTCCAGCGCCAGTAGCGCACCGTGAGATCGCGGGTGCCGGGGGGAACACCGTATTCGCCCTGCACGCGAAAGAGGGATACGGCGATGCGCTCCTTGGGTGTGAAGTCCCAGGTGGCTTTGCCGAGCACCGACACCGCGCGATAGTCGGAATTGGTTCGATCTCCGGTATCTTGATTGGGGAGGGGTTGGAAGTCGGCGGAGAGGGGCACCGCGCGCACGCCCTGCAGGCTACCGCCCACCACCACCGAGAGCGGCCCGCTCCGGAAGTCGAGCGAGCCCGCGGTGCGCGCCGCGCGAAACGGTGCCACCTCGGTGGAGGCGCGGAGCTCCGGCGTCTCCGAGGCCTCGCGGGTGACGAGGTGCAGAGCGCCGCCGAGGCCGTTGGGGCCTATGAGGAAGGCCCCGCTCCCGGAGACCACGTGCACCCGCGACACCAGCTCCGCGGGAATCTTGGCGAGATCCGCTTGCCCGTCGAACGGCACGTACATGGGAATGCCGTCTACGAACACCGAGAGGCGCCGCTGGTCGAAGCCGCGATACGAGAGAATGCGCTCGCCGCGCGAATCGCTGGAGCCGAAGAACGACGAAGAGCGCTCGAGGGACGCGCCCACGCTGGGCTGGGTGCGTGCGTCGCGGGGATCGAGGGTCACCACCTGCGTCGCGGTGCCGCCGTCGTGGCGCGCCGGCCCCTGCACCTTCACCGCCTCGACGTCGCCTTCCGGAGGGTCGTCGGCGCGTGCCCGCGCGGCGGTGGACAGCGCGAGCAACGTAGCAACGGCCAGCGCGACCGGCCTTCTCAATCGGCGCCAGCGTCTTTGCTGGCCTTCGTGGCGATGATCTTGGCCACGAAGCGCACCGCGTAGCACCCGGGTTTGCCGAGTGCGTCGTCCCACACGATGGTGCGCGTCTCCGGAACCAGATAACCCTTGTCGAGCTCGGCGCCGTGAATGGGCGTCTTGCACCGGTCCTTGGTGGAAGGTCGGAAGCCGTCGTCGCCTTCGAAGTCGAAATCGAGAGAAGCGCGATCACCGAGCGCGCCCGAGTCCCACACCGCACCGAGCGTGACCACCGACGTGCCCTTGTAGTCCTGTCGCGGGAGCGCACTCAGCGCGACGCTCTTCTCCTGCCCGCCGAGCGTGAGCTTGATGGTGACCGGCGCTGCTGCCTCGTCGGTCGGGGTCGGTGCCGCCTGGGTGAGGGACTGCCCGCCGCCCCCGCACGCCGAGCACCCCAGCTGCAGCGCGAGCGCCGCTGCGGCGGCATATCGAGTAACAATCGGTACGTTCATGGACGATCGGGTAACATTAAAACCCAGGGAGGGACAACTGTCCCGGTTCCGCTCGGGGGTCGCAACGAAGGGACAGAGGGGGGTCCCTCGCTTCGCTCCGGGCGACCCTTTGTCTCTTCGGGATAGTGGCGCCCCGCGTTTGCTCAGTCGAAGTAGCGGATGGTTCCGGCGTGCTTCGCGTCGTAGCCGGCGATGCCGCGCAGCGCGGCGCGGAACGGCTTTCCCTGCGCGGTCTCGCAGGCGGCCACCGCGGCGGGATCGCCCAGATCGCGCGCGCGCAGGAGCAGGTCGTAGTCCTCTTCGCCCAACGAGAAGAAGCCCAGCCCCACCCGCTCGGCCCAGGCGCTGGTGGTGAGGGCCGCCTTGGCTTCGCCGCGAAGCACCGCGAACACGGCCTCGCGATGCGAGGGATACACCGCGCCGCGCGGCTTCTTCTTGGCCAGCCCCTCGGCCTCCAGCGCCGCGTCGAAGGCCACCCGTACGCCTGCGGTGGCCGGGCGAAGCGCCAACGGGAGCCCCAGGAAGTCACCGAGGCGCCGCAAGCGCGTCTTCTCGCCAGGCGCGTACGCCAGCCCGATGTGCCGCCGCACCAGATGGATGCGCGCCAGTCGTACTTGCTGGAGCTCCTGTGGCGGATGTGCGTCGCCGTGGTAGCCCGCCATCAGCACCCGCTGGGCCTCGAGGAGCCGCAGGGCCTCGCCGCGATCGGCCGGCACGAATCCCACGAGCGTTCGTCCAGCCGCGGCGATGTGCTCGAGGAGCAGGTCGATCACCACGTCGCCATTGGCCGCCAGCAGCGTCGACGTGCTCGAGGTGGGCGTCACCGGTGCGCCGGCTGGCGCGATCGCTTCACCGGTCTGCGACCAGGCGAGGACCTCGGAGCGGACGAACCGCCACTCGCTACCGACCCGGCGAGCCGGTAGCCCTTGCTCCAGCAGCCGGTAGATCTGCTTCGGGTGCACGCGAAGCAGGGCGGCAACCTCGGTGGTCTTCAGGAGCAGCGCTTCTTCCTTCGGCACGTCTCCTGGCTACCACGAGGGCGGTGCTACTTGCACGCGGGCTGGCAGGTGCCGCCGCGACACTCGAGCTGGGCGCCGCACTCTTCCTGGTACTTGCACGCGGCGCCCTGGATGCGCTTGGGGACGCAATTGCGAGGGTCGTTGTTGCCGCTGTACGGGTTCTCGCAGAAGGCGCCGTCTTCACAGGCTTCCTCGATGCAGCGTTCGCCCACGCGGGGAAAGGGAAGGCAGGTCTCGGGCGCGCCGATCACGTTGCCGACGGCGCCGCATACGGTGCCTTGCGGGCATCCGTCGATGTAGCGGTCGCCCACCAGACCGCAGGTGGAGCCGAGGGTGAGCGTCGACGTCGCGCAGCGACGGGTGGCCGGGTCGCAGGCCAGACCCTGCTCGCACGAGTAATCCGAGCAATCCTCGCCGAGCCGACTCGCGCGCCGCTCGCGGCAGGTGCCGGCGACGCAAGTGCCGTTCTCGGCGCAGGCGAACATCGCCGCCAACGAAGCCAAGGAGCCGTCGCGCGAAACCGAGCAGGCCTGTCCCAGCGGGATCTTCGGCCGGCAGGTGCCGCGGGGCGACGAGCTCCCTTCGGCTGAGGCGTCGGGGGCGCAGTAGAGATCGCTGTCGCAGTCGCTGCCGCCTTTTGGTTGTAGGGTGCACGTAGCGCCCAGGTCCACGAGCTTGGTGCGACACACGCCGCCGGTGCACGTTGCCGTGTACGAGCACACCTGGAGCGGGCCGGTGCAGCTGGCGCCGAGCGGGCGTACGTCCTGACAGGAGCCGCAGGTGCCGCTGTTGCGGGCGGCGCTGCACGACTTGCTGCGGCACTGCTGGTCGAATGCGCACGCCTCGCCCTGTGCACGCGAGCTCGCGATGGTCGAGACGGCCCCTGTCGTCTCGCGGTTCGGCGTCGGTGCAGCGGCGGTGCCTCCACACGCGACGGCAACGGCGATCAGGAGCGGGGCGACGGAAGCGCGGATCATCATGGCTGCTCCGTACGCAAACCACGTGCCCAGCTCACGAACCGCGAGGAATCTCGCGTCGCCGGCGTCCCCGTTACCGGCTTCGCGCCGGCACGGTTGTCGGTCGGTTACCAGCGGTAGCGCAGGAGACGACGTTACACCCCAACACGCGCCAGAAGCTTGTATGTGCGCGAGCTCTGTGATCGACGGGCCTTGCTGGTGCCACGCACCCGGATGCCCTCGACAACCCAGATGTGCCTGACCTTGGCGTGCGCCATTCCCCTTCCGGGACTCGTCTCCTGCACTGCCCCTCCCCCGGAGGCGCCGTACTTCGAGCTGGTGTACGACGCCGCCGGCCAACACACCCACGCGCTCGCACAGCCGGGCGCGCTGGGTATCTGCTGCGCCGCGGGTGAAGGCCGCGCGTTCTTCGGCGAAGAGGAGATCGTCCCCGGCGAGCCTCGTGTCATCGCGGGCCTTCGCGACTCTGGCCGATTTGCTTTCAGCACCGACGCCGGCCTGCTGCACTTCTCCACGTTGTCGGTGGCCGTGCCGCCGCCCATCGACTTTTCTCCGGAGCCGCTCCAGATGGCGAGCAATGGCGTGCTCGAGATTCGATGGGTCGGTGCGTCGGTGGGGCCCGACGAGATCGTCTCTCTGCTCATCACGCATCCCGGCGCAGTGGGCAAAGCTGCCTGGGGAGCGGTGTTCGCACGGAAGGTCGGGAGCGCGAGCATCTCGCTCCCCGGCGACCCGACGATTCCACCCGGGTCGCTGGTCTACCTCCGCATCGAACGCGCGCGGAAGTTCGTCGGCGTCGACTACTACGGGAGCCCGATGCGGGGCGAAGGCCGGTACACGAGCGCCCAGCGAACGCTCACCGTCCTGTGAGGTCGCTCTAACACGGCGGCGAAGTGCACGCCCATCGAGCGCCGCTGGCTTCGCTGGTGCACGTGCACGTGACCGGGCAGCCCCCGTGATACGTGCACGTACGCCCGGTCTCGTCGGGATTGCACGCGGCGTCGGCGGGGGGCGCCGCAGGACAGGTGGCCTCGCAGGTGTCACTGCTGCACACCCAGCTCCCGCGCTCGCAGATGCACTCGGAACGGCACTTCGTTCCGAAGCCGCACGAGAGCCCTTCGTCCTTCTCGTCGCACCCGGTGGCCAGCACCGGATGCGTAGGCGGGCACGCGGTGCTCTGGGCATCGCGTGCAGTTGCCGCGTCGGGTCCCTGGGCGTCCGACGATGGCGGTTGTGAACCGCTGTCGACCGGAGCCTTCGCGGCCTCGGGCGAGGACGAAGCGATGCGACCTCCGCAGGCCACGAACATCACGCACGCGAGGGTGAGTACGAGCGCCCAGGACCGCATACCGCGAACCGTACACCGCTCGACCGGGCGTCGCCACGGTGGAGTGATCGCGAGCTCAGCGGAAGAAGGTTCGGCCGATCATGAGGTCGACCGGGAGCTTCGGACGCACCACCGCACGGCGTCGCGCACCCAAGAGCGCTGCGGGGATCGCACCTCGATACGCCATCGCCCCCACGCTTCGCTCGCTGCTCTTCACCATGAGCGCGCGCCGAAGTCGGTGATGCGCCAGGAGACGCCCCGCCAGCACGGACAGCGCAACCAGGGTGCACAGGATTCCCAGGAAGACTGCGGTCACCATCTACAGCAAGCTAAGCATCGGTCGCACAGCGGCAAGCGAAGGCGTACGGAGCCAAGGAGTATGCCGGTCGCGTTTCGAACCCGCATGAGCGTGGGCGCTACGTTGCGAAGCGGTCTCCTCGCGGCACTGCTCCTCGGCTGCGCGTCGTCCGCGCAGGATCGGCGGTACGGACCACCCGGACGGTCCTTTCGCCAGGAATGCGAGCTGCCCGCCGTCGCAGGGCCGGACCTCGTGCTGGAAGCGCGACGGACGGTCGTCGACGGAGACACCCGAGAGGAGGGCGGAGAGCTCGCGTGGTCGGCGACGTCGTGTCGGGCAGACGTTCCCGACTGCGTCGTCGTGCCGCCGGGCGTGATGAGCGCGGTTTACGACGATGTTCGCGGGTCCACCGCGCGCGGATTCGTCTCGGAGAACGAGCGGGTTTCGCCGCACTTCGGTTTTCGCACCCTCTCGGTGCGTTGGAACGGCGGGAGCTGCGCGTTCGTCGATGGCGTCACCGACCCTCTGGTGCCCGCGGACCACGCGCGCTTCCAGCACGCGTACGACGCCGTGGTCGCCGGCATCGCTCGATACCGGGCGTTGCCGCGCGCTGCCATCGCCGACTGTCGCGAGCGCCTGGAGACCGCGGTCGCGTCGTACAACGCGGCGCACCGGTCGCCGCTCCCGCTCCTGAAGACGTCGGAGGCGAGCGAGCCCGGTCACCACGGTGAGGCGCCCTACGCTGCGTTCACTTTGGAGGGAAGCGCGAGCACCCTCACCTTGCTCTGGCAGAAGGGGCGAGATCTGGGCGACGCCCCATGGTCGGAACTGGCCGGCAGTGCCGCGCCCCGCGTCGTCATCCGCAAGCAAGGCGGTACCACCGCGATGCTCTCCGGCAGCGACGCCGACGCCGCTGCGTTCTTCGCCGCCTTCCGGCCGGTGGTGGATGCGTGTCTACGCACCTTCGACGGCCGTTGAGGGCTGGCGCGCGGCTCGTCGGTAAGCGCCCGGGCCCACCCCTTGCCAGCGCTTGAAGGCCTTCTGAAACGCGGGCCCGCTCACGTAGCCGAGGCGCTCCGCGATGGAGTCGACCGAGTCGGCCGTCTCGGTGAGCAGCGTGGCCGCCCGGAGCACGCGCCACTGGGTCAGGTAGCGGAGCGGCGGTTCGCCGACCAGCGCCTGGAAGCGCGCCGCGAACCCCGAGCGCGATAGGCCGACGGTCGCCGCGAGGCGCTCCACGGTCCAGTCCTCCGCCGGCGCGGCGTGCATGTGCTCGAGGGCGCTCGCGATGGTCGGATCGGAGAGCGCGCGGAGGCCGTCGCCCTCTTCGGTGGAGCGGGTACGGAGCGCGTGCACGAGCAGGCACTCGGTCATGCGCGCGAGGATGACGCTGCTCCCGGGACCGGGCGCCGCGCTCTCGAGGGCGATGAGCTTCACCATCGCGGCGAGCACTTCGTCGCCGGGGAAGTGCACGATCGGCGGGAGCGAGCGCAGCAGCGGATGCGAGGAGCCGGCGGAGAAGCGGAAGCAGCCGCTGATGAGCGTCGTTCGCGCGCCGTCGCCGCCAGGTGCCTTACGTTCGAGGAGGACGTTGCTCGCGACCGGCGGCATGCGTCGGCCGCGTGCGCTCCCGTCGTCGAGCCGATGGCCGCCGAGCCCGCGTGGCAAGAGCACGATGTCGCCCGCGGCGAGCGCCGTCTCGCCCTTCACGCCGTCGACGGTGACGTGCGCGCCGCCCTCGACCACCACGTAGAACACCGACATGGTCTTCGCCGGCACCGCGAACGCCCAGGGTGCGCCGAGATCGTAGCGTCCGTAGAAGAGCGTGCTGAAGCGAGAGACCTCGAGCACCTCGGCGATGATGTCTGGACGAACGGACATGTCTTGTGGCGATCCAGGCATGGATCATCCATAGCACCGGCTGCATGTTCTCGTGCATGAAGGTCCAACAACTATTTCAGGCACTGCTCGATTGCCTCGGTACCAACCTCGAGGGGCTCGACGCGATGTTCGCTCCGGACGCGATCGTCGAGTTCCCGTATGCGCCAGCCGCCGGGATCGTCGGTCGGGTCGACGGGAGGGACGCGATCGTCCTTCACTTTCACGGCGTGATGGAGACCATCGGGTTCCAGAACTTCCGCTTCTCGAACCTGCGCACGTATCCCGGCGCCGATCCGGACGCCGCGTGGTTCGAGGTCCACGGCACCGCCGACCTGCCGGGTGGCAAGCACTACGCGCAGGACTACGTCATCTTCGTGCGCACCGCCGAAGGCCGCATTGCCCACTACCGTGAATACTGGAACATGGTTCCGATCCTGGAGCTCCGATGAGCGTCCTCGTCATCGGCGGCACCGGGAAGACGGGCGCGCCCATCGTTCGAGGGCTCCGTGCGCGGGGCGTGCAGACGTTCGCGGCGTCGCGCAAGGGGGAGCGCACGTTCGATTGGGCCGACGCCGCCTCGTGGGGGCCGGCGCTCGCGGGGGTCGATCGCCTCTACGCGATTGCGCCGCTGGGCGACGCGCGCCCGCAGGACCGGATGGTTCCGCTCTTCGAGCAGGCGCTGGCGGGCGGGGTGCGGCGCATCGTGACGCTCAGCTCGTCGGCGATCACCGAAGACGCGCCGGGGCTGGGCGAGGTGGCGCGGTGGGTGCGCACGCACGTGCCGGAATGGACGGTGCTCCGGCCCTCGTGGTTCATGCAGAACTTCTTCGACGCCGCAGGCTTCCACGCGAAGACCATCGCGGCGGAGCGGAAGATCGTCTCGGCGACCGGCGCCGGCCGTGTTCCGTTCGTCGACGCCGAGGACATCGCAGCGGTGGCGGTGCGTGCGCTCACCGATGAGATACCGCACCAGACAGCGCACGTCATCACCGGGCCGGAAGCGCTCTCGTACGACGAGGTCGCGCGCATTCTCGGCGTCCGCCACGAGCCGCTCCGCTTCGATGCGTTCGCCGCGTTCCTGACGTCGCAGGGAATTCCCACAGACTACGCGCAGGTCCTCGCGCACCTCGATATGCTCATTGCCAGCGGCGCGCAGGCCGAGGTGACCGGTACGGTGGCGCGGGTGACCGGCCGCCCTCCGCGATCGTTCGCGGATTTCGTGCGCTCCCGGTGACTATCTGGACGGCCGCTTCTCTTCGTGGGCTGCCTGCTCGGAAGGGGTCGCGGGGCGGAACGTCGAGTACGGGTACCACCAGCCGTCCTGCCAATCCCAATCGTCCGGGGTGTACGGGCTGCTGCCGTACTCGGGAAAGAGGCGCAGGTCGGCGAGCGGGGTATCGGGCAGCGCGGCGATCCACTCCTTGTCACCGAAGGCCGCATGGTCGGGATTCCGCCGCACGACGTACAGCGTGTAGAGATCGCCGGCCCCCACGATGCCCAGCTCGGCTTGCATCCGGCCCAGGCGTTCGCCGGCGTACTCCGAGTTTGGATTGGTCGCAGGCTGCCATTGCGTGGCAACGGGCGAGAGATGCATCAGCCCGCCGATGCCCGCCCAGACGGTGGTGACGAAAGGCGCGCCCTCGTTCCGATCACGGTCGCTGTCCGGAAGAGCGAACCGACACGCGAGGTTGCCGTCCTCCGCGACGAAGAGCGCGCCGAGAAGCGCGGCGGGGAGGCTCGCGCCTCCGGAGCGACGAGAGAGGCTCGCGGGCTCCACTATTTGAAGTCGACCTTCATGCCGATCTGGAACATGCGCGGCGCGCCGGGGCGGGCGCCGAAGGGGCGGCGCGCCACGAGGTAGGTCTCGTCGAGGATGTTCTTGCCCACGAAGTAGATGGAGTACCAGGTACGCGGCTTGTAGCTGGCGCCGACGTCCATGAGAAAATACGGGTCCGTCAGGTCTTTCAGGTACACGTCGCCCTGGCCCGGCTTCTCGCGCATGTCGCCCACGTAGGTGCCCGACACGTTGAGCGCCCACTTGGGCGACTCGATGCCGATTTGCGCGAAGACCTGGTGCAGCGGGACGTAGGGCATCTCGTCGCCGGCCTTCACCCGGCCCCAGCTGGGGTCGTCGGCTTCGAAGTCGTGCTCGAAGGTTGCCGACGTGAGCGTGTAGGATGCACGGACCGGGAGCTTGATGTCGGTGACCAGGGTGGGGTTGGCCTCGACGAAAGCCTCCAGGCCCATGATGCGGGCGGCGCCGCCGGCCAGCTGGCGATCGAGGTTCTGGGAGCTGCAGCCGCTCGACTCGGTGCACACCGAGGTGATGTTCGAGTAATCGTTGTAGAAGCCGATGAGGTCGGCGCGGAAGGTCTTGTTCGCGAAGCGCGGGCCGATCTCGTAGTTCACCGACGATTCGTGGTTCTGCGTGGCCTCGCCCGGGGCAGCAGGGCTGAAGCCGCGATACACGCTGGCGAGGACGCCGAAGTCGCGAGCCAGCCCAGCGAACACCGAGAGGCCCGGGAGCACCACGAAGTCGTAGGCGGAGCCGCTGGTGCGGGTGAGTCGGTCGTCGTGGCGGGAGCGAATGGACTCCACCCGGATGCCCGGGTTCAATGTGAAGCTCCGCCAGGTGATGGCGTCGACCAGGTGCATCGAGAGCGCGGTGGCCGAGGCGTCGTTGTCGGACTCGGTGAAGCTCGTGGTGGGGACGTACACGCCGCCCTTCACCAGCTGGTCGGTGCGGCCGTGGAGCCGGGTGATGCTGTCGGTGTGGATGCGAAAGCCGAGCTCGATCTTGTTGGAGACCGGGCCGATCTTCGGGCTCCAGCGAATGCTGGTCTGCACGCCG
This sequence comes from Polyangiaceae bacterium, assembly GCA_013141295.1. GTDB lineage: Bacteria > Myxococcota_A > Polyangia > Polyangiales > Polyangiaceae > JABFRG01. The sequence continues at coordinate 1,114 of JABFRG010001121.1, read as the reverse complement.
GTGGCGAAGAAGTGGCGATCGTTGGGGCCGCGCACCACCGCCTCGTCGCCCGGGGAGTCGGCGGCGCGCCGCAGCAGATCGTAGCCCAGCCGGTTGCCGCGGGGGTTGCCCAGGACGGCCGCGGTGTCGGCGAAGGAGAGGTTCTGGAAGCGATCCCAGTTGCGGGCCATGTTGTGGGTGTAGAATGCACTCACAATCTCGAGCTCGCGGGTCGGACGCACCCGGTGGGTGACCTCGAGCTGGGTGCGGCTGGCGCGCATGGTGTCGCCGGCGCTGGCGGCGTAGCGGCGGTAGGGGTCGCGGCGAAAATCCTCGTCGCTGAGGCCCAGGTAGGTCTCGTTCGAGACCTCGTTCGAGACGCCGAGCTTCAGCTCGAAGGTGTTCTGGGCCTTGTCGCTGGCGAAAGGTGTATAGCGCACCTTGGCCATCCACTCGTTGCGCGAGAAGCCGGTGTCCTCGTTGGAACCGTCGACGTGCTTGAAGCCGGTGGAGCCCAGGTGCGCGCCCTGGAGCAGCACGCCGAAGGTCTCGTTGCCGTAGCCGGCGGTGAGGTCGGCCTTGCGGTAGCCGTACGATCCGTAGCTGAGGTCGAGCGCGCCGACCGGGCCGGTAGTGGGTGTTTGCCGGGTGACGAGATCGATGGCGCCGGCGATGGTCTGCGGTCCGTAGGCGATGGCGCCTGCTCCCTTGAACACGCGCACCGACTCCATGCGCCCGATGAGCGGAAAGTAATAGGCAGCGGGGGCGGCGTAGGGCGCGGGCCCGAAGAGGATCCCATCCTCCATCAGCGTGACCTTCTTGGATCGGTCGGGGTTGGCGCCGCGCATGCCGATGTTGGGGCGAAGGCCGAAGCCGTCTTCGCCGCGCACGTACACGCCGGGCACCTGCAGGAGCACCCGATGCGGATCGGTGTGGGCCATGCGGTCCAGCTGATCCTTCCGGAGGATGTACGCGGAGCCGGCGAGACGCGTGGCCTTGGTGCCGCCCACCGTGACCTCGGTCACCGGTTCCGGTTTCTTCGCGGGCGTCTGCTCGGGCTCGGGCGGAAGCGGCTCGGGTGCGGGCGCAGGCGCAGGCGCTGGGGGCTCGGCAGACGCGGGCGCGGGTGCCGGAG
>JABFRG010000760.1 GCA_013141295.1 Polyangiaceae bacterium | reverse complement strand
CGCCGCCAACAACTACCGCCTGGCGTTGGAGAGCGCCGAGGACCCGGCCATTCGTGCCAAGCTCGCCATGGTCGACGAGATGGCCAGGGAGCGCCGCTTCGAGATCTGCCTCATGCGCGCCCGTACCGCCGAGCGCGATCAGCGATGGGCCGATGCGGCGCTCGACTACGCCAAGGCCCATAGCGCGCGGCCTGGCGCCGAGACGGCAGCATCTGCCGCCTACGCCATGCGCATGAGCGACGGAGACATGAACATCGCCACGTCCCTGGCCGAGCTCGCGGTATCCAAGGAGCCCCGCAACGGCGTCTATCGCGCCATTCTCGGTGAGGTGTACCTGGGCGCACGGCTCCTCGAACGCGCGGCCGCCGAGTCCGACGTCGCGACGTCGCTCTCGCCCGACGATCCTCGGGTGAAGCGCCTTGCGGCCGCAGTTAAGCGCTTTCGGAAGTGATCAGCGCAGCGCCTGGGCGATGCGCGCAACGCCAGCCGGGACGTCGGCATCGTCGTGGTACACCCCGAAGCCGAAGCGGAGGCGCGTGTCGCGCACGTCGGTGATCACGTTGGCGGCCATGAGACGCTCGTGCACCGCCTTGGCGTCGGCGAAGTCGTAGGTCAAGAACTGGGCCCGCTGCGCGCTCTCCGCCGGCACCACCAGATCCCGCGACGAGAAGGGGAGGCCCGCCGCGTCCACCGCTCGCGAGAAAGCCTCGGTCAGGCGTCGCGTGTGCGCGCGAGCCACCTTGGCATCGAGGCCCACCTGGACCATCCAATCCATGACCGCCACGAAGCGGTAGAGCCCCGACGGATCGAAGGTCGAACCGAGGAAGCGGCCCGCGTCTTCGCTGTAGGGTACACCCGTCGTGCGCGCCGCCAGGGCGCCGAACGAGGCGTACCAGCCGGTGATGCGCGGGCGCGGCATGAGGGCCGGCGGCGCGTGCAAGAAGCAGACGCCCTCGCCGCTCATGGCGTACTTGTAGCCGCCGGCGACGTAGAACACGCGCTCTGCCAGGGAGCCGAGAGCGGTTTCCACCGCGCAGAAGCCGTGGTAGCCGTCGACCACCACCGGCGTCGCGGCGGGAATCTTCGCCACGAGGGCCAGCAAGTCCGGGACGATCCAGCCGGATCGGAAGAACACGTGGCTCAGGAACACCAGGTCCCACGAGCCGCTGGTCGCGGCGGCCCCGAAGCGCTCGGCGAAGGTGGCGAAGGGCTCGCAGGGAATGCGTGTAACCTCCACCAATGCGTCTTCCTCCAGCCGATCCACCTGGCGCCGGAACGAGTGGAACTCCGAGTCGGTGGTGAGGATGCGCGCCGGCCGGGTGAGCGGCAGCGCCGAAAGAATGCGCACCACCAGGTCGTGGGTGTTGGGCGCGAAGACCACCGTGCTCGGTTGCGGGAGACCCAGGATGCGCGCCACGTGCGCTTGCGCGGCCGGGTACACCTCGCCGAGGACGCGGTCCCACTTGCGGTCGGCCAGGCGCGCCGCGTCGTCCCAGGCTCGCATCTGGCCCTCGTGGCTGGCGTCGGGCCAGAGGTGATGGCTGTGCGCGGCGAAGTGCACGCGATCCGGATCCGCACCGAGGGCCCGCGAGAAATGGGATTTGTAGCTCACGCCGCATTTGTACCGGGCCTTCGTGGTAGAACGAAGAGGATGCGGCGCTCTCTCGGCCTTTTCTTGGTTGCTTCGGTCCTGGTCGCTTGTTCCTCCTCGTCCTCGCCGGCACCGGCGGGCTCGAGCTCCAGCGGCGGCGCTGGGGTCGACGCGGCCGTCGACTCGGGCTCGGTCGACGCCGGGGGCGATGGTGGCGGTGGCATCGCGGCCTGCGATGCGGCGTGCCAGAAGACGGCGCTGCTGCTCACCATGAACGGCAAGACCGACACCTTCCTCCGGGCCCAGTTCGGTACCACCGGCAAGCCCGCCACCAGCCTGCACGTGGAGGCGTTCATCGGCGGCGACGTGGCCTGCCCGTCGACCGGCTCCAAGACCCCCGATCGCACCGCCATCATCGACGGCGTCGTGCCCTTCCAGGATGCGACGCTTCAGGTGGACGGCATCACCGGCGCACTTCTGGACTTCAAGGGCGACATCGTCACCACCGCCAACCCATCGGTGAAGGCTACACGCATCGAGGTCAAACCGGTGGCCATCTCACTGACCCCGGCGGCTTCGGCCTTCGTGGCCCTCGATATCACCGCGACCTATGCCAACGGCGGCACGCTCACCGGCCACCTGTACGCGACCCACTGCGATTCGATGGACGAGTGAACGCGAGAACGGGCGGCCTGCTCCGGAGAGCGGACCGCCCGTCGATGGTACCGAGGCCGCGGGCTACTGCTTCTTGCCCGTGAAGTCGACCTTGCTCGAGCTCCCGTAGCCGCGCACCATGACCGAGACGTTGGCGGGGGTGGTGACCTTCACCACGCAGCTCTCGGTGGAGCCGCCCTTGTAGGGACGGCAGTCGTAGGCGGTCTTGCTCACGGCGCTGCCCACCTTCACGTAGAGGTCTGCGTCGCCGGTGCCGGTGATGTCGAAGGCGTAGCTGCCGGGCTGAAGGGTGCCGGTCTCGAAGCGTCGCTCGACGCCCCGCGCCACTTCGAAGCTCTCGCGAATGCCCTGCCAGTTGTTGGCCGGCGGCTGGCTGCCGGGGGTGAAGGTGTTGTCTTCCTCACCGGTGACGACCACCACCTGCGAGTCGAGAAGTCGTCGTCCCCGCTCTTCACGTCGTCGTCCGATGAAGCGGCGCAGCCGATCGCGAGGCAGAGGAGGGGGGTCGTCAGAAGGGCGAGCTTTCGCCTACCGTGGCGTAAGTAAGTGGTGCGCCAACGTAAGAGTATGTCGTACATTTCCGGGCCCTGAGGAATCCGTTAGGATTTCGACAACACGTGCAATCGCGAGGGGTTCGGCGCTGCGTCCGGATGGACTCGCCGGGATCCACCCTTGGATCCCGGGCCCATCCCGGGGGGGGCTCCGTCGGGATCGTCGTCACCGGGCGACTTCTTGGTATCCTTCACGACTCACCAGCTCATGACGTGAGAGGAGGCGGGGGTACATGCGCGATGGAACGGAACCGGCGACCGAGCGACTCTCGAGACTCTCGTCCGCGCCGACCACCGATCTTCCGGTGCTGCTCGTGGATGACGACGAGATGATCGTTCGGGCGCTCGGCCGCGCCTTGCGCAACGCCGGCTACCTGGTGGAGACCGAGACCAACGCCCTGGCTGCGTCCGCCCGCTTGGCCAAGGAACGTTTTCGCGCGGTGGTCAGCGACGTGAACATGCCACGCGCTACCGGGGTCGATCTGCTGACGGTGGCGCGCGCCTACGACGCCGATACTCCGTTCGTCCTGGTGACCGGTGCGGCGGGCCCTCCCGCCTCGCTCGAGGAGGCGACCCTCGCGACGGTGGTGGTCCTGCTCAAGCCCGTCTCCATCGTGGCTTTGGTGGAGGCGGTTCGCGCGGCCATCGCTCGCCGCGAAGACGCCATCGCCGCCAACGCCGGAGGAGGACTGGCCGACGTCTCGCGGGCCGAAGAGACGCTGCATCTGGTGTTTCAGCCGATCGTGGGTGCGGGCGACGAAGCGGCCGCGTTTCGCGGTGGCGACAGCTCTCCGGGGGCGCGTCCTCGAGGCTACGAGGCCTTCCTGCGCACGGGGCATCTGGGGTTTCCCTCGCCGCTGGATTTTCTCGACGCGGCGGAGGAGTGGGGAAGGCTGCCGGCGGTGGGCGAGCGATTGCGGAGCCTGGCCTGCTCGGCCATGTCCGATCTCCCGGACGCTTGCGCGCTCTTCCTGAACCTGCACCCGCGCGAGCTGCTCCACGATTCTTTGTATGATGCACGGGCCCCGCTTTCTCGCACCGCGCACCGGGTGGTGCTGGAGATCACCGAGCGAGAAGACAGTACGCCGCTGGCCG
>JABFRG010000762.1 GCA_013141295.1 Polyangiaceae bacterium | reverse complement strand
CCAGCGCCCTGTCGGCTCTCCTCACCGCCGCCTTCGCCGGCTACCGCCACGTGCACCTCAAGGTCGGCAGCGCGTGGGTCGAAGGTCTCTACGACATGCCGGTGGGACCGGAGCCGGTGGTGCACGACCGCCTCGACGTGCGCCTCGAGAAGGCCGGCGCGGACGTCGTCTGGCAGAGCGATCGGCCGTGCGGAGAGGTGCCGACCAGCGCCCACGTGGCGCTCGGCGATCTCGGAAGCCACGTCGCGCGTGGCTGCGGCGGCGACGGCGCGTGCGTGTCGATGGCGCACATCACGTTCGCGTACGACGTTCCCTTCGGCGACGTGGCGCGCGCGTTCGCCGATCTGCGGCAGCACGCCAAGAGCGAGCTCGTGTTCGCCCTCCAGCGCACCGATCCCGCGAGCACCAGCGCGACGCCGGAGCGAACCTGCGGCGCCCCAGTACGCGTCTCGCATCGCAAGGGCCAGCTTCCGGCGGACGACATCCAGCGGGTGGTGCGGGCCGAACAGAAGAAGATGCGTGCCTGCTACGAACAAGGGCTCCGGCGCGACGCGGGGCTCGCCGGACAGGTCGCGGTGCGGCTGGTCATCAACGCCGAAGGACGGGTTCAGGAAGCCACATCCATCGAGCACCCCCTCGATTTCGCGGTGACCGGCCCCGCCGATCCCGGCGAGTCACGGGTGACCACCCTCCCCGACAGGGCGGTCGTCGGCTGCATCGTCAACGTGTATCGTACACTCACATTTCCCAAGCCCGACGGCCCGGTCACGGTGGTGTACCCACTCGACTTCGGGCACGGAAGCGCAGCGGAGTAGTTACTTCAGTTGAGCGCGCTGAAGCCGCGGCGTGGCGCCACGTCTTCGCGCCGCGAGAGCACCATGTCGGCAGCCGTGGTGATGGCGCCGGTGACCACCCGAACCGCGGAGTAGGTGGTGCGAAACGCCGCGTCGTGCAGCGCATGAACCAGCCCTGCCGGCCCCCGGAGCCCGGGAAGACGCTCGAGGAGCGCGAATATGGGCCGGAGCGTCACCAGATGCTGGTTCTCCAGGGCGGACGAGCCGCGCTGCACCGAAGCCCCGATCCGCTTGACCCAACCACGTGTATCCTGCATTCTTTTGCCCCGTGCTCGACGACGTCGCTCGACGTCGACCCGGGAAGTCTGCGGCAGGCGCGGCGCGGCCGCATCATGCTTTGGTCAGGCGGCGGCCTCGGGCCCTGACAGGACGCTGACGCGAGCGCCCCGGCCTCACCCGCGGCTTCGAAAGCGGCTCACGAAATCGTCGATGGCGGCGAGCGTGGCCTCCGCGCGCTCACGGTGGGGGGAGTGCCCACACGCGTCGAGGATATCCACCGTGAGGGGACCCGACACCGAACGCTGCAAGCCATCGAGCTGCGCCAGGGTGCCGTAGGGATCGTCGCGCCCTTGAATGGCCAGCACCGGCGCGGTGACGGCCGCGAGCTCGGCCTCGATGTGGAAGCTCCGGAACTCGTCCGAGAGCCACACGCGATTCCAGCCCCAGAACGCGTCGTCCACGTTGTCGCCATGGTGGCGTTCGAGTCGGGCCCGAAGGTCGCCGTTCTCGAAGGCAACCTTGGCGGCGCGAATGCTCTGGAGCGTGAGCGGCTCCACGAACAGGTGCGGAGCCATGGCCACCACGCCCGCGGCGCCCGGGTGGCGCGCCGCGTAGAGGAGCGCGATGGTTGCGCCATCGCTGTGCCCCACCAAGAACGGCGAGGCGACGTTCTCGGCGCGAAGCAGCGCGGGCAAGACCTCGAATGCCTCGTCGTGCATGAACCGCGCGTGCCGCGGCCCCGAGAGCGGCGCCGAGCGGCCGTACCCGCGCCGGCTGTAGACCAGCGCGGGAAGGCCGGTCGCCTCCGCCACCTGGGCGGGAAAGTCGCGCCAGGCGGAGACCGACCCCAGGCCCTCGTGGAGAAACACCAGCGTCTCGGGACCGGCGCCGGGAATGCGGCTCACCTCCAGCAGGACGCCATCGGGCAGGAGCACGCGGCTCATGTGCGCCGCAGGAGGAAGCGCTGGATCTTCCCGGTGGCGGTCTTCGGCAGGTCGGCCACGAAGGTGATGGTGCGCGGCACTTTGTAGGGCGCCATGCGTTCCTTGAGGAAGGCCCGCAGCAGCTCCGCCAGCGCTTCGTCGGTCTCACTCTGCGCCCGAAGCACGACGAACGCTTGTGGCTTGGCGAGCCCCTCGGCATCGAGCTCCCCCACCACCGCGCACTCCTGCACCGCGGGATGCGTGAGGAGTACACCTTCCACCTCCACCGGCGAGACCCAGATGCCTCCCGCCTTGATCATGTCGTCGCTGCGCCCGGCGTGGAACAGGTAGCCATCGGCATCCTTTCGATACTTGTCGCCGGTGCGAATCCAGGCGCCGCGCAGGGTGGCCTTGGTGGCCTCGTGCTTGTTCCAGTAGAAAGCCATGGTCGAATCGCCTTCCACCCACAGGTCGCCGAGCTCGCCATCGGGGACCTCGGCGCCGCTCTCGTCCTCGAGTCGCAAGCGATAGCCGGGCACCGGCGCGCCACTGGAGCCGGGCCGGCAGGCGCCGCGGCGATTGGAGAGGAAGATGTGGCAGATCTCGGTGGAGCCGATGCCGTCGAGGATCTCGAGCCCGGTGGCCGCCTGCCAGCGCTCGAAGATGGCGCCCGGCAACGCCTCGCCGGCGCTCACGCAGAACCGCACCGATCCGAATTCGGCGGAAGCGCCACCGTCGATCGCCGAGAGCATGTGCGCGTAGGCGGTGGGGACGCCGAAGAAGATGGTGGGCCGACCGCGCCGTACCTCGGCAAAGACCGCCTCCGGCAGCGGACGCTCCGCCATGAGCACCGACGTGGCGCCCACGTGGAACGGGAAGTACAGGGAGTTGCCGAGGCCGTAGGCGAAGAAGATCTTGGCGACGCTGAAGCAGCGGTCGCTCTCCTGGATCTCGAGCACGTGCTTGCCGTACGTCTCGCAGGCCACCCACATGTCGTGCTGCAGGTGGACGACCCCCTTGGGCTCGCCGGTGGTGCCGCTCGAGTACAGGAAGAACGCGAGCGCGTCCCGATGGGTGGGCGCGTAGGTGGGTACCGGCTCCGCGCGGGCCATGGCCGCCTGGGCCAGCTCCGGCGTCCACACGGTGCGATCGGTGGCGCCGAGATCGCCTGCGACATCGGCCGTTGCCACCACCAGGCGCGGCGCGCAGTCGTCGAGGATGGCCCGGTGATCGCCCGCGCGCAGCATGGTGTTGAGGGGCACCGCCACGGCGCCGATGGCGATGGCGCCGAAGAACCCGGCCACCAGCAGCTCCGCATCCGGGAGCACGAAGGCCACGCGATCGCCGGCGCGGACGCCGGCCCCCCGCAACGCTCCGGCGAACCGCCGCACCAGAAGGTCGAGCTCCGCGTAGGACGTGCACCCGCGGGCGGTGTCGAGGGCGATGCGCTCGCCGCGTCCCTCTTCCGAGTGGCGTCCCACGAACCAGGCTGCCGCGTTGAAGGTCTCCCCGAGATGAAAGGCGGCGCGCATGGCGGCTATTCAATCATCGGCATCACGCCCCGCCAATCGTCATGGCTCACCAGCCGAGACGGGTGGCTCCCCAGAGCAGACCGATGAGCACCAGCGAGATGCCGCCGATGATCAGCGGATTGCCCACGAAGTAGGGGAAGATCATCAGAATCAAGCCCACGATCATGTGTGGGGCTCGCGTCTGCTTCTTCCCGTACATGAACGCGACGAACCCGACGCTGCTCGCGCCGAGAGATGCGAGGAGGCTATTGGCGTCGAGGTCCATCTCTCGAGGCTAGCGCAGACCATGGCCGCGAGCGAGGGGCGCGCCGCCTTTCCGCGGAAGCGGCGCGCATCGGGCAGGACCGGCGTAGAGTGAGGGAATGAAGCTCGACCACGGGCGGTTGCG
>JABFRG010000404.1 GCA_013141295.1 Polyangiaceae bacterium | reverse complement strand
ACGTCGAACTGCGTGCCCTTCTCGCCGGGCGCGCGCTCCTTCTCGCCGGGATGCTCCTCGCTCTCGGCGATCTTCGTCTTCTGCGCGTTGCCGACGGTGTCCTTGGGACCCGTGTGGTTGCCGCCGGGCGCCGGGTTCTTGTCGTTCTGATCCGTCGACGTCTGCGACGCCACCGTCTCTTTTTCGACCTTGTTGGCGTCCTCGGCGATCTGCTTCGCGTCGGGGTTGTCTTCCTGGTCCTTCTTGACGTGCTGCTGCACGGCGATCCGCTTGTCCTCGAGCTCCTTCGGAAGGACCGGAACCTTGGGGGTCTCTTCCTTCTTCTCGACGACGACGACCTTCTTCTTCTCCGGCTCCGGCGGCTTCGGAGGCTCTGGCTTGGTCACCTTGGGGGGCGGCGGATCTTTGGGCTTCACCACCGACGCGGTGGGGGCGGCCGGCGGCGCGTCGGCCTCGGCTTGCTCCGGGGCCGCCTGGTTGTCGTCCCCGAAGTCGACGGCCACCACCTGCTCCGACGCCTTCACGCGCTCGCGCACCTTACCGGCGAAGGCCAGCAGCGTGTTTTGGTCGTCGTTGAGCCGCGCGACGAAGAATCCTCCGCCGCCGAGCATCATGTGAACCCACGCCGCCGCGCACGCCCACAAGAAGAGCGGTATGCCTACTTCTCGACGCATCTAGGTGCCTTCCCACGATCCTAGCACCGCGTCGCGCCGAAGGGCACCTCCCAGGCCGCCCCCAGGCGAGACCTTACGAGAACGGTAAATTTCCGTAATTGCCCGCTTTTCGCCGGCACCACTCAGCGCTGGTAGGGCTCCAGCGCCTCCACGATGCCCCGGAGGACGCTCTCGTACGGCGCGCCCACCGGCGTGACGGTGACCCAGCTCAGCTTTGCTTCGGCCGCCAGCGCGGCGTCTCCCACACCTTGTTTTTCCGTGTAGAGCGCACGCACGTGCTTGTCGCGTGCCAGCGACAGCACGCGATCCTTGGGCGGCGGCGGACCTTCCTTCGGCTGGGTCACGACGGCCACGTCGAGGTGATAGCGCTCCGCGAAGTAGGCGAGGCTGCTGGTGGCGCTCACCATCGATCGCTGCGTCCACTTGGCGGTCCGGGCTTCGATCTCCTTGTCGAGCGCGTCCAGCTCCTTGTCGAGCGCCGTGGCGCGGTCGCGATACGCCGTGGCGTGGGCGGCGTCGGAGCGGGAGAGCTCCTCGGCCACCGCCTTGACCACCAGTCTCGCGCGCTCCGGATCGAGCCACACGGTGGGCACCTGCGCGTCGCCCCCGGTGATCTCCGGCACCGTGGGCACGCGCGCCCCGGCCTTCACCAGCCGCAGCTTGGCCACACCCTTCTTCCGCACCACGTCCTCGAACCAGTCGTCGTACCCGAGCCCCACCATCACCGCCACGCGAGCTCCGTCCGCGAGCGACTCGGCATCGGGCCCCGGGCCCTCCACCACGCGAACGTCCGCGTCGTCGCCCGCCACGCGCGTGACGAGGTTCGCGAGGGTTTTGCCGACGACCGCGACCCGGGCTTTGCCCGGCGGCACGTCGCTCTTGGAGCAGGCGGCTACCAGAGCCATGGCGAAAACGAGGATCGCGAGGAGGGAAACGCGGCGCGCGGGGGAGGTGAGACCGGACATCGGACCCGAGTTTTACCACAGGGATCGCCTGCGCCCGGGTGCGTCAATTTGCGGGGCTCGCGTACCCTGTGGAGAAGTCACGGCGCCGTGTGGTAGTACCTCCCGCGAATGGTGCGGTACGAGATCCGTGGCGCGATGCTGAGCGACGAGGACCAGCTCCTCGACGTCGCGCACCACCTCGACACGGTGAACCTTCCGGCGGTCCGCGACGAGATTCGTTCCATCCTCGACGAGGCCCACAAGAGCTTCACGGGCCTCATCAAGGACGTGAAGCGACGGAGCTACGTGTTCGTGCTCTTCGACCACCACGAGCAGCGCATCGTCGGGACCTCGATGATCATCGCGCAGCTGGGGCGGCGCGATGCCCCGTACATCTACGTCGACGTCATCGACGAGGAACGCTACTCGCACACCCTCGACAAGCACTTCAAGCACACGGTCTTGAAGATTGGCTACTCGTACAACGGGCCCACCGAGATCGGCGGGCTCATCCTGATGCCCGAGTACCGGCGCTTTCCCGAGCGGCTCGGCCAGTTCATCAGCTACGTGCGGTTCCTCTACATCAAGATGCACCGCGACCACTTCCGCGACGAAGTGCTGGCGGAGCTCTTGCCGCCGCTCGAGCCCGACGGCACCAGCCATCTGTGGGACGCGCTCGGTCGGCATTTCACCGACCTCACGTACGCCGAGGCCGATCTCCTCAGCAAGAAGAACAAGGAGTTCATCAAGGGCCTGTGGCCGGAGGGCGCCATGTACGCGACGCTCCTCTCCAAGCAGGCGCAGGACGTCATCGGCAAGGTGGGGCACCAGACCCGCGGCGTGGAGAAGATGCTGCGTCGCATCGGCTTCCGCTATGCGGAGCGCGTCGACCCCTTCGACGGGGGCCCGCACTTCACAGCGCCCACCGACGAGATCACCTTGGTGCAGGAGACGCATCGCGCCCAGGTGGCGAAGCTCATCCCCGAGAGCGGCGCGAAGAAGCGCGCCATCTTCGCGGTGGAGCCGGCGGGCGCTCCGCACTTTCGCTCGGTGCTCGGCGCATGGGAAGACGCCGACGGGGCGGCTCACGTGGGCGAGCAAGCGGCCGCGCACCTGGGCCTGGCGGTGGGCGACGAAGTCTGGGTCTTGCCCCTCGACTGAACGGAGCGTCGGTGCCTTCGCGAAGAACACGCACGCGCCATGCCCGCGGCTGGGGAAATGCGAGAACGATGCCTTCGCCCGAAGCCGGCGAGCCCGAGCGCGTCGACATTCGCTGTGCCGATGGAGTGAACCTGGCCGCCGCCTTCGGCGAGCCCACGGAAGGCCACGCGCGAGGGACCATCGTGCTCGCGCACGCGATGTTCGCCCGGCGCAGCGAGTTCGAACGACCTGCCGGCGCCGGCCTGGTGCAGCTGCTTCGTCGGCGTGGCTACCGCACCATCGCCTTCGACTTTCGTGGTCACGGCGAGAGCGGCGCTCCCGCCTCCGCCGGTGGCGACTGGAGCTACGACGATCTCGTGCGCCTCGACTTGCCCGCGGTGGTGGCGGCCGCGCGCGACCGGAGCGAGGGCGGCAAGGTCTTGGTGGTGGGGCACTCGCTCGGCGGCCACGCCGCGTTGGCTGCCCAGGGGCTCGGCCTCCTGGCGGCCGACGGCATCGTGCTCTGCGCCGTGAACGTGTGGCTCCGGGAGCTCGAGCGCTCGCCGCTGCGCTGGCTCGAGAAGCGCGCCCTCACCGCCCTCATGCGCGAGGTGACCGAGCGCCGTGGATACTTTCCCGCGCGCGCCTTGCGGCAGGGCAGCGACGACGAGGCGCGCAGCTACATCGAGGACATCTGCGTGCCGGTCGAGACCGGCCGCTGGATGAGCCGCGATGGGCGGGATGACTATCGCGCGGCGGTCGGCAAGGTGGTGGTCCCGGTGGTCTCCATCGCGAGCGATGGCGATCGCCTGTTCTGCCATCCGGACGCTGCACGGCGCTTTCTCTCGCTGTGCCGGGGAAAGGTGCATTTTGCACATGTGCGCGCCAGTGACGACGGCGGCAAGGCGCCCGGGCACATGGAGCTCGTGACCAGCACGCGCGCGCGTCGGGTCTTCGGCGAAGCGCTCGACTGGCTCGAACGTTCGTAGGCGGAATCGGCCGAGCCCGCACAACCGTGCTGGTCGGCGGTCGAAGGGGAGGAATGATTCCTCGCCCTTCGCTCCGCGGTTCCTCGTCCTATCGTCTCCGCCGGCTCGCCAGCGGCCTCCTCGTCAGCTGCCTCGTGGCCGGTGCGTGCCCCACGATCGCGCATGCCGGGAC
>JABFRG010000246.1 GCA_013141295.1 Polyangiaceae bacterium | reverse complement strand
GCCCCCGGCGTCGAGGCCCCGCCCGCGCCACCGCGCCCACACGCGAGGAGCATCACGCCGAAGCCGGCAAGGAACGAGCGGCGTCCAGGGTCAGACATGAAGGATTGAAGATGACAGCGACCGGAGCAAGCTGCACGTAGCCCAAAGGGGTGACTCGATGGAGCCACGCGGCGAGCGCCGGCTTGGCATCACGAAGCGTCGGAAACCAAGGCGTAGCGAGGCCACCTTGAGGGAAGCGTCGACGACCGAGACGGGCCTCAGCGGGCGCGCACGAGGAAGGTGCTGGTGAGACCGAGGCCCGTTGCGTCCACACGGATGTCCGCCGGCTGCCGCGGCTTGCTCATCGATCCGAAGACCACGGCCTCGCCCGCGAAGGTCACGTCGTCCTTCCCCTTGCGGAGCTCGACGCCACGAGCATCGACGGCCTTCGTGTCGAAGTAGAGGTCCATGGGTAGGTCGGTCGCGAAGGTTCCGTCGGCCACCGGTAGGAGTGGGTCGAGTGTGCCGCCCGCCGGGCGCGCGGCACTGACGACGGGCTCTAGTCGTGCAGGCTGGACGATCCCGAGCGCAATCTTGTCGACGAGATCGCCGTTGGGCCCCGTGACCTCCAAGGTCACTGTGCCGACCTGCTCGGCCCGCAACAGGAAGGTGCGCGCGCAGGTCGTCGATGCTCGGGCACCGCACTGCTGCCCCGGCCCGGGCGACCAGCCCTGCGAGCCCCCGCCCTCCAACTGTTCCGTGCACATGCATGCGAGCCCCTCCTGCTCGATGACCAGGCCCGGTGCGCGAATCGTGCCATGGTAGTCGGCGCCCGCGTCGTCACCACGCGCGGAGAGGACGACGTGGGCTCCCCGGGCGATCGACTGACGTGGCGAGCACCCATCGAAAGGGGAGCAACCTGGTCCGTCGAAGCGAAAGGAGAGGCGGCCGAGGTCACCGCGCGCGTCGTCCGGCGCAGAGGCCGACGAGCAACCGGCCAACAAGAAGAGAAGTACGGGAAGAAGGGGTCGCATGAAGGAGCGAAAAGCAAGCGTCGTGCCCGGCGAAAAGTCCGGTGCCCAGCGACACACGACGAACCAACGTGTGCAAGCGACTGCACAGTTCCGCACCGATTGTCGGCCTACCGATTCACGGTTTGGAGCGCAATCCGGCGATCTCCTCGCGCAGCGCCCCCTCCAGCACGGTTCGTGCGAACTGCCTCCGGCGCGCGGAGAGGAGCACACCGATGATGACCGGAGAGAGCACCGTCCAGAAGAGCAGGTGGGCGAGCCCCCACGAGGCAACGCCGCCAGCGGCCACGACCACGAGCGCGACCGTGGCGCCGACGCCATGAAGGACGTAGGTGATCTTCCGGTGCACCGCAGCGAGGTGGCCGGCGCGGACGTGGTAGTGCAAACAGCCCCGATCGTCGATCGCGAGCTCCGTATCGTCCAACCCGACGGCACCGGCGGTGCGCGCTTCCTTCGCGACGATGCGAATGGCTCCCGCGTCGATGCGCTCGACGGAGTACGGTCCCCCGAGCGCGAGCGAGGGAAAGGCGCCTCGTTCCGCGCGGGTCGCGAGGGCCTCGAGAAGGCCCGGCGGGAGGTCGCCTTCGACCATCGTGCCCTGGAGCTCCGAGGCGCTCTCGACGCTCACCGTGCGTCTCGATGAAGCCACGCGGCGAGCGCCGGCTTGGCATCACGAAACGTCGGAAACGATAGGGTTGCGTGGCCATCCGGCGAGGGAACGATCTCTTCCCGCGCGGGGCCGACGGCGCAGAAGCCGAAGCGCACGTGGGGCAGCTCGGCTTGGGCAGCGCGGAGCGCGGCAGCGTCGTCGCGGGTGTCGCCCACGAACATCACGCTCGTGGCCCGGAAGGCGTCGCGGAGCTGCAAGAGGCCTCCGGCCGCGGGCTTGCGCACGTGCGCGCCGCGGTCGACCACCGCCGGCAGCTGGAAGCCGAGAATCTTCGCCGCCAGTCCCAGCTCGTGCACGTTGCGACCGGTGTAAATTGCATGCGTTCCCGGGAGCTCCGCGAGGTCGGCCGCCGTGGCCAGCGCCGCCTCCAGCGCCTGGGTGGTCTCGTAGTGGTGCGCCACCCGGGCCGCGGCCTCCGGCACCAGCGCCTCGATGGCGGTGAGATCGGCCTCGTCGAAGGTCGGTCCCGTCCCGGCGGCCACCGGCGCGAAGCGGGCTTGGCCGGCGCGCCACAGGTGCATCAGCGCCGCCGTCAGCCGGAAGTCGTTGTTCATCCCCGGCGCGCGCTTCATGGTGCGAAACAGGCGATCGTCCCACGGCAGGTCGGCAGCGAGCTCCGCCAGCGCCCGCGCCACCGCGGTGCGAAAGCTCGCCTCGGCCTCGATGAGCACGCCGTCGATGTCGAGCACCAGCAGCGGCGCATGGCGTCGCACTTCGCCGGGCGGCGCCGCCAGGGTCGTGCCATAGGCCTTGGCCACCGCGGCCGCAGTGGCCTCTTCCGCCAGGCTCACGCGCATGGCCGTGGTGCCCGGGAGCGCCCGCACCAGCAGGCCTTGCGCGCGCAGCTCGGCTGCCTTTTCCGGTGCAACATACACGAAGTTCGCAGCGCTCTCGGCGACCTCGACGCCAGCCCCGCGGAGCGCGGCCACCAGCCTTGCGCGCCGCTCCAGGGTGGTCTCCACCGCTGCCTCGAAGGGCGCCGGATCGTCGAGCGCCACCGAGAGCGCCAGCAGTGACGGCACCGGGATGGAATACGGGAGCTGCAGCGTCGCCAGCCGCGACACCAGCGCCGGCGCGCCGATGAGATACCCGAGGCGGAGCCCGGCCGACCCCAGCGCCTTGCTGAAGGTGCGCACCACCACCACGAAGTCGAAGCGGTCCACCAGCAGGCGCGCCGTCTCCGGCGCGAACTCG
Source organism: Polyangiaceae bacterium (assembly GCA_013141295.1). Lineage (GTDB taxonomy): Bacteria > Myxococcota_A > Polyangia > Polyangiales > Polyangiaceae > JABFRG01. The sequence continues at coordinate 16,557 of JABFRG010000246.1, read as the reverse complement.
GCGTAGGCTTCGTCCACCACCACCAGCGGCGGCCGCGCCATCGACGCGATCTCCAGGCACAGCTCGTCGATGCGCGCCGGCGGGATCCACGCGCCGGTGGGGTTGTTGGGCAGGGTGATCCAAAGCTGCTTCGCCCCCTCGCGCGCCGCCGCGAAGAACCCGTCGAGCGGAAACACGGTGCCCACCGGCACCCGCCGCAGCACGCCCTGGGCCCGCTTCACCAGCAGCGGATACAGCGAGAAGCCCGGCTCCGGCACCGCCACCACGTCGCCCGCGTCGAGGCCCGCCAGCGCCAGCAAATCGAGGAGCGCGCCGCTCGACGGACCCAGCAGCACCGAGCCCGCCGCCGCGCCCAGGCGCCGCTCGAGACGCGCGGTGAGCTCACCCTGGCTCTCGGGATACACGCCCATGTCGATGGTGCGGAGCGCCTCGAGCCACTTCGCCTTGGGCCCCGCCGGCCAGTCGCCGGTCATCTCGTTCATGTGGGCGCGAACCAAGCCCGCGGGCTCGTGCGGCCTTACGTAGGGCGCCTGGGCCGCGGCGTCCTGGAGGTCCTTGCGCAGGTGCTGGCTCACTTGCGGAGCCTCGCACTCGATGCATGATGCACGAGACCTTCGGCATCGGCGATGCGCGCCACCCAGGGGCTGGCCGCGGCTGCGTCGGCCGCCGAGAGCGCGAGCACGCTCTGGCGTTTCATGTAGGTCTGCACGCCCAGCGGTGAGGCGAAGCGCGCGGTGCGATTGGTGGGCAGCACGTGGTTCGGCCCCACGCCGTAGTCGCCGAAGGCCTCGGCGGTGGCGTGCCCGACGAACAACGCGCCCGCGGCGTGCAAGCGCGGCAGGTAGCGAGCGGGGTCGGCCGCAGCCACCTCCAGGTGCTCCGGCGCCCAGGCCTCGGCGAAGGCCACCGCGGTCTCGAAGTCGGCCGCGTAGAGCCGCGCGTGCTTGCCGATGCTCTGGGCAAGCACGTCGCGCCGGGCGGAGCTCTCGATGCGCTTCCGGAGCGCCTCGGCCACGCGGCCGAGCCAGGCTTCGCTCTCGCCGATGCACACCGCGGCGGCGTCGGGATCGTGCTCCGCCTGGGCCAGCAAGTCTTCGGCGACGGCGTCGGGATCCGCCGCGTCGTCGGCCAGGATCAGCACCTCGGTGGGCCCCGCCACCGAATCGATGCCGCAGCGCCCCAGCAGCTGACGCTTGGCCTCGGCCACGTAGCGATTGCCCGGCCCCGCGATGAGGTCCACCGCCGGCGCGCCGTAGGCCAGGTATCCGACGCCCTGCGCGCCGCCCACCAGGTACAGCTCCTCGAGGCCCACCAGCGCGGCCGTCGCCAGCACCCGCAGGTCGGGTCCCTCCGCACGCGGCGGGGTGACGCCCACGATGCGCTTGGCCCCCGCCACCTGCGCCGGCACCACCGTCATCACCAGCGTCGAAGGGTAAAACGCGCGGCCGCCGGGGATGTACACCCCGATGCGCTCGATGGGCAGCCAGCGCTGGCCCACCGTGCCGCCGCCGGGAAGCGTGAGCTCTACATCCAACAGCGCACGCCGCTCGGCCTCCGCGAAGGCCCGCACGTTGGCGATCATGGTGCGCAGCGCCGCCACCAGGTCGGGCTCGCTCTGCTCGAGGGTCGCCAGCGCCGAGGTCAGCGCAGCAGCTTCGACCCGCAGCGCGCTCTCCTCGCAGGCCACGCCGTCGAACCGCTGGGAATACTCGCGCACCGCCGGGTAGCCGCGGTCGCGCACCCCGGTCAGCACCTCGCGCACGGTATGTTCCGTCTCCGCGTCGCGGGCCGCATCACGACCCAACGCCGCCACCTCGGCCGCCACCTGTGAAGAAGAGATTCGCCGGGGATTCAGGAGCAATGTCACGGCGCGCACGATAGCAATCATTTTTCCCCCGCGCGCGGGCCCGTTGCGCTATCCGCATGCGTATGGGCGCACAGTGGAAGCACAAGAACCGGGAAGCCTCGGCCAACGCCAAGGGCCGCATTTTCACCAAGCTCGCCAAGGAGATCATGGTGGCGGCGCGGAACGGCGCCGATCCCGACATGAACCCGCGCCTGCGCATGGCCGTCGACGCCGCCAAGAAGGCGTCCATGACCAAGGACACGCTGGAGCGCGCCATCAAGAAGGGCGCCGGCCTCCTCGACGAGGTCGTGAACTACGAGGTCGTCACCTACGAGGGCTTCGCGCCGCACCAGGTCCCGGTCATCGTCGAGTGCCTCACCGAGAACCGTAACCGCACCTCGGCCAACGTGCGCATGCTCTTCCGCAAGGGTCAGCTCGGCGCATCCGGCTCGGTGGCCTGGGACTTCAATCGACTGGGCGCGCTCGAGGCCACGCCGCCGGCGGGCGCAGCCGATCCCGAAGAGGCCGCCATCGAGTGCGGCGCGCAGGATCTCGAGCCGGGAGACGACGGCGGCACCCGCTTCTTCACCGAGCCCACCGATCTCGACATCGTGAGCAAGGCGCTCGCCGACAAGAAGTGGCACGTCACCTCGGCCCAGCTCATCTGGAAGGCGAAGAACCCGGTCACCATCGACGACGCGCAGCGCGCCGAGGTCGAGGCCTTCCTGGGCGCCCTCGACGAGGACGATGACGTGCAGAACATCTACGTCGGTCTGAGCTGAGGCTCGCGCCTCCGGAGCGACGGGAGACGAGCCTCAGGGCAGCGACACCGTGACGCTGCCGCTGCCATAGCCGCCGCAGCGTCCGGAGACGCCGTGGGAGATGCCGAGCGCGCGCAGGACGCCGGCCGAGCCTTCGAACTTGCTCGCGGTGATGGACTTGTCGCGAACCTTGGCGACCACGCACTTGCTGCCCTTGCAGAGCTTCACCTGGCGGCCACAGAGCTTCTTCTGCGTGAGCCCGAGGGCGCCGTTCTTCGGGGCTGCGATCCACAGCCCGTCGTCGTCGCAGGCGGCCTGACCCTCGCAGCCCCAGAGCACCTGTCCCGCGGGAAGCCCCTGCGACCACGTGGAGCAGGTGCGCAGGAACTCGCAGGTGCCTTCGAAGAGCAAGTTCGCGCCGGTGAGCTCGTCGTCGGTGTGGGCAATCCCGTTGTCCTCCGGCTCCGCGTCGTCGGCCGCGCCGCAGGCCACGAGCGCCGTCACCACCATCGGAGCCACCCACAGGGAACGAAGCTTGGAGCGCACCATGCGGTCCTCTGTTTCAAGCCGCGTGCCGCATGCGCATCCCACGAGGGCCATCGGAGATCCGCAGAAACGCGAGCTGCCTGCGTGGATCCAAAGGGTCATGCGCGATCCAGTCGGCGGCCCTCTGCCTCGTCGGGAAGAGCCGGTAACCACAACGGAAAAAGGCATGCCCCACGGAATGCCATTGGCATAACCTCGGGTCGATGAAGTTCGCCGGCTACCTCAAGGCCATCGAGAAGCTCTACGCGAAGGCGGACCGAACGTTGAAGCTGCAGAAGCCTGCGTCGGCGCGATCGCTGCGCGACCTCGAGGCCGAGCTCGAGGCTCCGTTGCCGACCGAGCTCCGCGCCGCGTGGGAGCTCGGCGACGGGAGCGCGGACTACGCAAGGGTCTTCGCGCGTCCCGGCTACCTGACCGGCTACGAGCTCCTGTCGGTGGCCGGAGCGCGGAAGGCACGCGAGTCCATGCGCAGGCGGGCGCCGCGCTACGCCGCAGCCAAGTACGAAGAGCAGAAGCCGCGCGATCCGCGCATTCAGCCTGGTTGGTTCGCGCCCCGGTGGCTTCCCTTCGGCGAGCTCGGCGGCGGAAGCCTCCTGCTCCTGGTCGATCTCTCACCCGCGCCGAAAGGCAAGGTAGGTCAGGTCATCGCGTTCACGCACGATCCGGACGAGATGTCGTACGTGGAGTCGTCCTTCGAGAAGTTCCTCACGGGATCGAGCAAGGCCTTCGCCAAGTACGCCTCCGACCTCATCGACGAGGAGTAGAAGACCGCGGGGTTCTCGCTGCGACTGTGGCCATCGGTTCACGGCCCCGCCGCGTACGGGACCATGACCTGCAGAGCGCAGAGCGTCCCCCGTTGGCCCACTTTTCTGGCACAGGCCGTCGATATCCAGCGAAGCGGAGCGCTTCCCGCGACGGGCGCGGAGGCGGCACGGCACTTGCGTAGGGCTGCAGCTTTCTACCTTCACTTGCGAGGATTGACCCATGCTCAACCAGCGGCTCCGTCGGGGCTTCAGCGTTTCCGCCATTCTTTTCGTCGGCGGGCTCGCCGCCTGCACGTACACCACGACCACCGTCGTTCCGGGACCCGGGCCCGGAGACGCATCGACCACGGGCGACGCGAACCTCGGCAGCGATGGGAAGACGACCGAGCGTGACGCTTCCACGACGACCGATGGCTCCACGATTCGCGACGGCTCCACGGTTCGCGACGGCTCGACCACGCGGGATGGCGGCGTGCGGACGGACGCCTCGGCCTCTTGCTACGACGATACCAACGCAAAGACGTTCTCCACGGCGCCGCCGCAGGCTGGCCAGAACGTGTGCAACACCGCCGCGTTGAACAACTTCTTCTCGGCGTGCATGGGACCCGGCTCGTCCGCCGCCGCCTGCGACGCATTCATCGCGGCGAACAAGGCCTGCACCCGCTGCATTCTCGGCCCGCAGACGGGCGATACGCCCTCCTCGGTGCCGCAGCCGGTGCTCATCTCCGTGGGCGACAGCGTCTACCTCAACGTGGGCGCCTGCGAACAGCTGGCGGTCGGTGCTCCCACGACCTGCGCCACCAAGGCGGGCAACGAGGCGCTCTGTCTGCTCTCCACCTGCGAAACGTGCGATACCGCCGACCGGTCGGCCTGCATCGCCGACTCCGCGGGGCAGGACCCGTGCCTGAGCGCGCTCGCCGGCGCCACCTGCGAGGCCTACGTGACGGCGAACCAGGCCACGGCCGATCTCAAGTGCGGCGCCACCGCCGGCGCCACCTTCGAAGACATCTACCGCAAGGCCGGCGCCTTCATGTGCGGCGCGCCCTGAGCGACGCATCCGCAAGGCGGTGACGACGAAAAAGCCCCGCAGCTCACGAAGAGCGGCGGGGCTTTTTGCGGAGAGAACGAAGTGGTTAGTTCGAGGTCTCTTCGAACTCGGCGTCGATGACGCCGCCGTCCTTCTTCTTGTCGCCGCCTGCGGCATCGCCGCCGGGAGCGCCCGGTGCACCGGGGCCACCAGGACCGCCGCCGGGGCCGCCCTGCGCGCCGTACATGACGCTGGCGAGCCGGTGGGCTTCCTTCTCGAGGGCGTCGAGGGCGGTGGTGATCTGCGCGTCGTCCTGCTTCTCGACGGCCTCACGGCCCTGCTTGATGAGCTTCTCGAGGGACTCGATGTCCGCGGCCGGGAGCTTGTCCTTGCCTTCGGAGAGGGTCTTCTCGAGCGTGTAGCACATGTTGTCGAGCTTGTTCCGGCGCTCCACCGCCTCGCGACGGGCCTTGTCCTCGGCCTCGTGCTCGGCTGCGTCCTTCACCATCTTCTGGATGTCGGCCTCGTTGAGACCGGAGTTCGCGGTGATGGTGATCTTCTGGTCCTTGCCGGTGGCGGTGTCCTTGGCGTGAACCGAGAGGATGCCGTTGGCGTCGATGTCGAAGGTGACCTCGACCTTCGGCACGCCACGCGGAGCGGGCATGATGCCTTCCAGGTGGAACTTGCCGAGGGTGCGGTTGTAGCGGGCCTCGGTGCGCTCGCCCTGGAGGACGTGCACTTCCACGCTGGGCTGGTTGTCGCCGGCGGTGGAGAACACTTCCTTCTTCTGGGTGGGGATGGTCGTGTTGCGGGGAATCATCACCGTCATCACGCCGCCGAGGGTCTCGACGCCGAGCGAGAGCGGGGTGACGTCGAGGAGGACCATGTCCTTCACGTCACCGGAGAGCACGCCGGCTTGCACCGCCGCACCCACCGCCACGACCTCGTCCGGGTTCACGCTCTGGTCGGGATCCTTGCCGAAGAACTTCTTCACCGTCTCTTTGACGAGCGGGATGCGGGTGGAGCCGCCGACGAGGAGGACCTCGTTCACGTCCTTCACCGACTTCTTCGCGTCGGCCAGCGCCTTACGCACCGGCTCCATCGAGCGCTCGACGAGCGGGGTGATGAGCTGCTCGAGCTTGGCGCGCGAGAGACGCAGGTCGAGGTGCACCGGGCCGCCGGGGCCCACGGTGATGAACGGCAGGTTGATGCTGGTCTCCTGCACGCTGGAGAGCTCGATCTTGGCCTTCTCCGCCGCTTCCTTCAGGCGCTGCAGGGCCATCTTGTCCTTGGAGACGTCGATGCCCGAGCTCTTCTTGAACTCCGCGACCATCCAGTCGATGACCAGGTTGTCGACGTCGTCGCCGCCGAGGTGGGTGTCGCCGTTGGTCGAGATGACCTGCACGACGTTGTCGCCCACTTCGAGGATCGAGATGTCGAAGGTACCGCCGCCGAAGTCGTAGACCGCGATGATCTCGTCCTTCTTCTTGTCGAGACCGTAGGCAAGAGCCGCCGCGGTGGGCTCGTTGACGATGCGCTTCACGTCGAGACCGGCGATGCGGCCGGCGTCCTTGGTGGCCTGGCGCTGGGCGTCGTTGAAGTACGCGGGGACGGTGATGACCGCCTCGGTGACCTTCTCGCCCAGGAAGTCTTCGGCGGCCTTCTTCAGCTTCTGGAGGACCTTGGCGCTCACTTCCGGCGGCGACATGTTCTTGCCGCGCACGTCGAGAGCGATGTCGCCGTTGTTGGCGCGCACGATCTTGTAGGGAACGCGACCCACCTCTTCGGCCACTTCTTCGAAGCGGCGCCCGATGAAGCGCTTCGCGCTGAAGATGGTGTTCTCGGGGTTGGTCACGGCCTGTCGCTTGGCGATCTGCCCGACCAGGATCTCTCCCTTGTCGTCCCAAGCCACAACGCTCGGCGTGGTGCGAGCGCCCTCCTCGTTGACGATGACCTTCGCCTCACGGCCCTCCATGATGGCCACGCAGCTGTTGGTCGTGCCGAGGTCGATACCGATGATCTTGCCCATGACTCCGTGCCTCCAAAACTGAAGAGATTTCTCGCCCGTCGCGAGCTCCGCAGCGGAAGCTCTTTAGCCCAGGGAAAGCACCGGAGAACAGCGGTTTTCGTACCGTTTTCTCCGCCGCGCTGGGGGGCGACGTCTTGCACGCAACCTAATCACAGGGGAGGCCACGTCAACGGCCACGGCACGAATAGTGCTGTAGGAGACCGATAAGCGCCCTGAACCGATGATGCGGAACGAAGGTTCTTGCTTTTGTCTCAGCCGGGCTCGCGCTTTCGGGCGATGGCGCGCTCCTGCGCGACGAGGGTCTCGACGACGCCGAGGTTGCGCTTGGTGGGAATGTCGTCCCACTCGAGCGAAGTGCCGGACGGGCGCTCGTTGGTGTCGTTGTCGATGTCGCCGGAGTCGGGACCGCTGCCGTACATGCTCTGCACCGAGACGCCCTGGATGGTGTGAAAGTGACCCGACTCGTACATCATCGGATCGGTCACCGGCGCCCGGGTCTCGGGCGGTGCATCGCCCCAGCCGGAGTCGACGTCGTCGTCCTCGGCGGTCGGCTCGGCGGCCAGCGCTTCGGCGTCCACGCGCGGTTCTTCGAAGTCGCCGATGAGGATGGGTATGGAGTCGTGGCGCTGCACGCCCCCTACCCGCGGCGGCTCCAGCATCGGCGCGATGTGCCACCATGCGTCGAGCATGTCTTTGGCGTTCTCGAAGCGGTCTTCCGCGCGGCGCGCCATGGCCTTGGCCACGAACCAATCGAGCTCGTTTATCTGCGGGCAGCCCTCCATCGAGGAAAGCAGCGGCGCGTCGCGCTCGGACTTCATCTGCACCACCGCGTCGAGCGAGCGGCTCATGAACGGCAGGCGCCCGCTGAGGCAGCGAAAGATGACGCAGCCCACCGCGTAGATGTCGGCCGAAGGACCGACGCTCTTGGCGTCGACGAACTGCTCCGGCGACATGTACCCGACGCTGCCCAGCACGTGCTGGGTCGAGGTGAGCGAGCCCTGGCCGCTCTTGGCGCGCGCAAGACCGAAGTCGATGAGCTTCACGATGGGCTCGCCGGCGGTCTTCTGAAGGAAGATGTTGCCCGGCTTGAGGTCGCGGTGCACCACCCGCACCGCGTGGCAGTCGCGCATGCCCACGATGATCTGGGCAATCCACGGGGTGAGCGTACGCAGCGACAGGGGACCTTCGCGTTTGAGGCGCGCGTCGATGGTCTCGCCTTCCAGGTGCTCCAGGACCAGGAAAGGCTGCCCCCGCTCGAAGCCGAACCCCAGAATGCGCCCCACGTGCCGGCTGGTGAGCCCGGCCAGTACCAGGGCTTCCCGGGCGAAGCGCTCGCGGAGCTCCGGGGCCAGCTCGTCTTCCGGGGACTCCAGCAATTTGATGGCAACGCGCCGCCCGGAGGCCGTGTGAACGGCCTCGACCACGCGGGACGTGGCTCCCGAGCCGAGGGGCCCGAAAAGCTTGAAGTCCGATAGGCGCGAAGGCTCCAGGGCCATCTGTCCGTCAACGTATCTCACATCGTCGAGCTTCGGCGTAAGACCGCGTTCTCCATGGCGAACCCCGCGATGCCATTGGATTATTACAGCCTCGTCGGAACACCTCGCGCGCTATGTCTACTGCCCGCACGGAAGTCTGATACCGTTCCCATCGCTCTGGAGGCGCGAGCCTCCAGCGTCCTGTCCAACTACCGAACTTCGATCCTTCCTCCCTTCCCTGCCGATGCGACGCCGCTCCGATTCCGTTCCTGAACCCCCCGATCTTCCCGCCTTCCGCGTGGAAGGAGAGCCGCGCGTCGATACGCAGCCGGAGGCGCGCCACGAGAACACCGGTCTCGTGCGCCACGACGTGGCGCTCGACGACGCGCGCATCGACACCGATGCGGCCCGCGTGGTGCGACGGCTCGAGCGCAATGGCTTCCAGGCGTACCTGGTCGGCGGCTGCGTTCGCGATCTGCTCCTCGGCGGCACCCCCAAAGACTTCGACGTGGCCACCAGCGCGCGCCCGGAAGACGTGCGCGCCATCTTCCGCAACTGCCGCATCATCGGCCGCCGCTTCCGGCTGGCCCACGTGCTCTTCGGCGGCGGCAAGGTCATCGAGGTCGCCACCTTCCGGAAGAACCCGCAAGAGCTGGTAGCCGACGACGAAGACGAGGCAGCGGAGATCATCATCCGCAGCGACAACGTGTTCGGCGAGGCCCACGAAGACGCGATCCGTCGCGACTTCACCATCAACGCGCTGTTCTACGATCTCGATCGCCGGCAAGTCCTCGACTGGTGCGGCGGCATGGCCGACATCCTCGCGCGATCGATCCGCACCATCGGCGAGCCGTCGGTGCGCTTCCGCGAAGACCCGGTGCGCATCCTGCGCGTGGTGAAGTTCGCCGCGCGCCTCGACCTCGGGATCCATCCCGACGTGTACGACGCCATGGTCGCCCACCGCGACGAGCTGGCGAAGGCCGCGCGACCGCGCGTGTTCGAGGAGATTCTGCGGCTGCTCCGTCAGGGTGCAGCCCAGCGATCCATGTGGCTGCTCTGGGAAACCGGCGCCATGGCGGTGCTCATGCCCGAGCTCTCGGCCTACCTCGACGACGACGAGGGCACCGGCGGCGGCGTGCACCGCTTCTTCCAGCGCCTGCGCGCGGTCGACGAGCGCGTGAAGCGCGAAGGCCCGCTCGACGACACCGTGCTGTGGACGGCGCTCCTGCTCGAGCCGCTCCTCGAGGTCGTGCGCGACGTGCGCGACATCGCCGGCGAGGCCCACGCGTTCCTCGACCCCTTCGTGCGTCGCCTGGCCATGCCCCGACGCATCGCCGACGGCGTGAAGCGCATCGTCGCCATCCTCCCGCGACTCGCCCAAGGTCGTGGCGGCCGCTTCGCCCGCACCGAGCTCGCCGCGCAAGCACTCGCGGTCCTCGAGCTCGACTACGTCGCCCGTGGCAAAGATCCGGCGGCATTGTCGCGTCTCCGTGAGGCCGTTGCGCCGGTCGACAACCGCCCCATGAGGCACCGCGCCGCTCTCACGCCTAGAGGGTGAGAGAGCCACGAAGAGCCCTTTGAAACCTCACCCCCCGGCCCCCTCTCCCTGAAGGGGAGAGGGGGAGATGAGGCCATCGCGTATGACACGGATCACCGCGCCCAAACGTTCCTCCGACCTGCTCCGGGTCGTCGTGAACGGCTCCGTCAAGCTCGATCGCCAGCCTAACCACCGCTCGACAAGAGTCGGCGAGAAAGCCGCGAATGACCTGCTGCTCTCGCCCCCTCGCCCTTCAGGGAGAGGGGGTTGGGGGGTGAGGTTAAAAATGTACCCGCAAGGTCCCCCCAGGGCCGCCGATCAGCGCTTGATGGCGATGCGGGCAGACGAGACGGCCACCGGCATTGCGTGCGGCGAGTTGTGGGTGAGGCTCGCGATGGAGAGGCTCGCAGCCGCGGTGGGCGCGTCGGCGCCGACGATGTAGCCGCCCGGCACGTGATCGTAGGGCACGAACTGGGCGGTGGCGGTCTTGAGGACCCGGCCGCTGGCATCGTGGTAGCGAACTTCGGCGGACTCCGCGTCCGTCACGGTGAGGGAGCTCTTCCAGCCCCACGATAGGCTGCCGTCCTGCGCTACCCGAAGAATGCGCGGCGAAGGCGCTGCGGGGCTCGGACCGGAGCCCGGGCGAGCCATGGAGTTCACCTGGGTGAGCCGCTTCTGCATCGCGGTGTACGTCCAGTCGCTGATCCACTGCGGCTGGCAGTAGCCCATCACGTCGGTGTAGATGGTCGGGTCGAGGAGCGACTTGGTCGAGGTCTCGTAGCCCCAGGAGCCGATGGAGGCATCCTCGTACGGGTACTTCTTGTCGGCGCCGGCAGCGCCGCCGCACGGAGAGTGGTTGCGCCCGAGGTTGTGACCGAGCTCGTGGGCCACGGTGAACGCCGTGGTTTCGCCGCCCCAGCCGGCGGAGAGCGCGAACTGCATGTCCGACGAGCCGGCGCTGGGAACCAGCGGAGCCAGGCCGAGCACGCAGCCACCGCGACAGTACTCGTTGAGGCTGTTGGCGGAGCGGAAGAGGCCCATGTAAAATACATCGGTCCCCACGCCGTCGGCATCGCGGGTCTCGCCGATGGCGTTGAGCAGCTCGTCCCAGCCCTGGCCGTTGGCCACGACCTTCTGTGTCCACTCGAGGACGGACGAGCGGATCCCCACGTCGACGGTGGCCACCGGGTACATGTCGAGGAGCGTGCGCCGGTACTCGTCCACGTCGGCCTGGCTCACTTCGGGGAGCAGATCCTTGCCGCCTTCGAGGTAGTGCACCGGCACGAAGCGCACGGTGACCTTCGGGCCCTTCTCGGCGCTGAGGGCGATGGACCCGTCGTCGGCGGGAAAGCGCGTGGCGCCGGCGGCCGCATCGACGGTGACGTAGAACGAGCGACCGAGCTGCACTTCTTCCGCCGTGAGGTCGAAGTTGAGCGTCGTCTCCAGCTGCCCCTCGCGCGACGAGACCGCGTACTTGGTGTCGGCCTTGACCGCGACCTCCTGGGTGCCCTGGAGCAAGTGGAGCTGCGCCTTCACTGCCGGCGGCTTGGTGCCGCGGGGGAGCGCCTGCTTGTAATATACACGAATGAGCCCGGCGCGGCCGGCCACCACCGGTGCGTTGCGCGACTTGGCGGCGAGCGGCACGCCGTCTTGAAGGAGCCCCACCCGCACGCTCTGGAAGATGGCGGCGTCGGTGACCTCGAAGGTAGACGCCTGCGGCGCCGGCCCCGCGTCGGATTCGACGGGTGCGGGTTGCGTGGGAGACTCGCTGCTGCTGCAGGCCGCGAGGACGACGAAAGTGGCGGGGACGAGGGCGCGACGCATGGGGCCGCTATCTTGGTGCCGCGTTCGGCATAAGTCGAGCGGACCGCGAGAAACTCCGCGAGTCCCTTGGGGAAACGTTGCCGAGCGACGGTATTCGTACACCCCCGGCGTACGCGACCGAGCGAACCGAGGCTTTATGCCTCGTCCTCGTCGTCCTCGACCTGGTCGCGGAACGCCGTGAGATCGGCGCCGCACTTGCACTCTTTGGGCACCTTGTACTTGTGGTAGATGCGCTCGCACTTGGGGCAAACGCGGGCGTCCGGCTCGTAGGCGATGACCTTGCCGCTCACGCCACAGCGCTTGCCCACCACCTGAAGGTCCTGCTGGAGCGTCGTCCCCGCCTGGGGGTCGCCCGCGGGAAAGCGCTTGAGCACGTCTTCGTCCACCTCGAGGACCTGCGGCACGCGCTCACGCGCCTCCTGGAGAATCCACGCGCACGCGGGGGCGTGGCCCTTGGCCCGCACCTGGAACGAGAAATCGCTGCCGCTCTCGTCCTTGCCGCTGATGTTCAAGGCTTCGGTGCCGGAGGCCCAGGAGATGGACCCCACCTCGTACCAGGGCATGCGGCGCAGGCCGCCGCGCTCGAGCGCGATACCGGGAGCGCCCACGCGAATGGCGGCGTCGCCACTCGACGAGAACCAGAGCGCCGCGGCGATGAGCACCGCGCCGGCCACGAGCAGGTAGAAGCCCAGCTGAGCCACGGGAGGCGGCGGCATGCTCGCGTCGCGACCGAACTGCCAGTAGGCGCCTGCTCCCACCACCATGGCCCCCACGCCGAACAGCGCGTACAGAATGCGCGGGTTGATGGAGCTCTCGGGCGAGAACCGACGCTCGATACGAAGCTTCGGCTTCAGTTCTTTCTTCTTCTTCTTCGGTGCTTTCGCCATCGCGGTGCCTCCCCTTATACGCCGGGACGGTGCCGTTGAGAAACTTCGCCCGCTTTTGCATTGCTGCTTCGGGCGATCGCATATGATGGGGTCCATGCGTCTTCGGTCCTTGGTCGCCTTGTCGATGGTCTCCGCGGTGGCGGGTGCGCTCCTGCTCGCTGGCGGGAGCGGCTGCGTGGACGACGACTTCGTCAAGCTGGTGGACCTCGACGCCATGGTCGACGCCGACGAAGGCGACGGGGGCCGCGACGCCGCCGATGCCCACGATGCCAACGAGATCGTCGACGGGTCGGCGCAGGACGCCTCCGACGCCAGCGCGGACGCCGACGCAGCGGACGCCCGCGACTGAACCGTGGGCGATCCAGCACGGATCGCCGTTCGCGCAGACGCGAAGGCCCCAGGCCCCTGTAACCCATCGGAATCACTGCACACGCAAGACCTGCGCAGTGTGGAACGATGTGTGCTTACAGATTCGTTATGCGCCGCGAAGCCCTCTCCTTCACCGTCCTTGCCCTCGTTGCCTGCCTCTCGCCCCTCGCCGGGTGCGCCGTCGAGACCGCGGACGCGGACGAGGTGGGCGGCGAAGGCGAGGAGAACCTGACCTCCGACCAGGTGGACGCCAAGCGCATCGAAGCCATCCGCAAGGTGGTCACCGCAGACGTGGAGGTCTCCAAGGTCTCCTTCAGCAAGCGCGCGAAGGCGCCCGTGAAGTCCGCCGGGTCGGGCCATCGCAGCGAGGCGGGGCCCTCGCTCTACGGCGTCGACTGGTTCCAGAAGTGGCCCGGGGGCGTCAACGCCGACCATGGATGGGAGAACGGCACCGAGTACGGCAAGCGCTGCATGTGGGCCGCGAACCTGCGCTTCGAGGCCATCATGAAGGACCCGCCCGCCGAGTTGAAGGCGTTCCTTGCAGAGTACACGCGTTGGGGCGGCAGCTTCTACAACTGGGTCGACGACTACTCGAAGCCCGAGGCCTCGGGCGACGCGTCGCAGGCCTCGCTCTGGGCCTGGCGCACCGGCCTCACCAAGTGGATCAGCGCCGCCGCCAAGGACGGCAGCTGCTACCTGCCCACCCGCAAGATGGTCGTCGAGTACGTGAAGACGTGCAACGATCACCAGAAGACCAACGACGGCGAGATGCAGGGCTGCCGCCGCTGAGCGCGGCCTACTTCATCAGGCGCGCCAGGAGCTCGGCCCGGGAGCTGACCCCCAGCTTGCGGTACGCCACCGCCAGCTGATTGGCCACGGTTCGCGCGGAGCTCTGGCGACGCTCGGCGATGCCACGATTGTCGAGCCCCGAGAGCGCCATCCCCACCACCGACCGTTCCGCCTCGGAAAGACCGGAGAGCGACCGGAGGTCGAAGGAAACCACGCGGAACGAGCCCACCTTCCACGGAGCGAGAGCAGCCATCGGGTTCGATCGTATCCGCAGGGGTCGCTGGCGGCATAGTCACTTTGTTGGCGTGTGCGTCATGATGTGGTGCGTCAGGTAGTGTTTGATAGCTTGAGCTGCATGTGGCAGCCGCCGTCTCCCAACCTTCGGCGTCTGAGTGAGGTGGTCTACGACCTCACGCGGGACACCGACGCATGGTTGAAGGACGTGCTCGATCTGCTGATGCTCGACCTCCCGGGCGCCATGGCAGGCGTGGTGGGAATGGCAGAAGTGATGCCCGCCGGTCTGCGCCCCCTGAGCGAGTTGGTGGCCACGAGCTCGGAGGCGCGCGAGGTTGCGCTTCGCTATGCGCAGTCGCACGCGCCCGACTACGTGGCAACGCGCCTGCGCGAGAAGGTGGTCACCGATGGGCAGATCGAGCGGCGCAGCCCCACCGGCACGCCGCACGGAGAATGGATACGGGCCTTCGGCGGTCGAGACGGCTTCGGCGTGTCGGCCTTCGGAAAGGGTGGTCGCGGTCTCGCCGCGGGCATCGTCCTCGCCGATCGCGCGGAAGACGACTGGCCGCCGGCGCTTCTCGAGCAGTGGCGAACGGTGGCCATGCACCTGGGCGCCGCCGCGGAGTTTCGTGCGGCCGCGGCGCAGGGGCACGCGCACGTGCTCGCGGTGTTCAAGCCCGAAGGCGAGGTCGAGGGCGCGCCGGACTCCACCGACAGTCGCGATGCGCTACGCGACGCAGTGCTGACGCTCGACCGCGCGCGATCCGGCCGACGCGATCGCGGTCACGCCGCGAGCGCGCTCGATGTGCCGGGTCCTACCCAGGAGAGCTTCCAGCTGGTGGACCAGTTCGAGAGCGATGGAAAGCATTTCGTCGTGGCGTACGTCACCGACGACGACGTTCCGCTGAGCGAAGTGCCGCTGTCGATCCAGGAGTCGCGGGTCGCCCACTATCTGGTGGGCGGCTGGAGCGCCAAGCGCATCGCGTATCAGCTGGGCATCAAGCCGGGCACCGTCGCCAACTACGCGCACCGCATCTACAAGAAGCTCGGCGTGCGGGGTCGCATGGATCTCGCGCTCGCGCTCGCAGCACGCAAGCACACCAGCGGCTGAGTGGCCTGTCCCTGAGCTCTACGCTCCGCGAGACGCGATCGGCCGGGATCAGCGCTTCTTTTCGAACTTCTTGAGGAGATCGCCCAGGGTGCCGAAGCCCTTTGCGCTACCGGCGCCGCCCTGATCGAGGTGGGCTTCGAACTCCGCGCGCTCGGCGGCGTCTTTGGCGCCCTTCACCGAGAGCTTGAGTCGGCCGTCGCCGGTCTCGAGCACCTTCGCGGTGAGCTCGGTGCCCTCCGGGAAGACCTTGCGCAGATCGGTGCCGCGCGGCACGCCCAGCTCGGCGGCGGGGCAGAGACCGCGGCCCTCGCGGCCCTGGGTGCCTTCCACTTGCACGAACACGCCGTAGGTCTCGATGCGCGTGACCTTGCCCTTCACCACGCTGCCGATGGCGAGCTTGGCGACCGGTGCGCGGGCCTCGCGCTCGGGAGCGGCGATCATCGCCTTGAGGGAGAGCGAAACCTTGGTGTTGCCCTTGTCGTCGACCTTGATGTCGAGGACCTGCGCTTCGACCGACTCGCCGGCCTTGATGCGATCTTGAATCTGACCGCGCTCGTGGGCGACTTCGGAAGCGGGGATGAGGGCCTCGAGGCCGCCGATGTCGACGAAGGCGCCGAAGTCGCGCACCGCCGTGACCACGCCGCGCACGAGCTTGCCCTTCTCGAGACCGGAGAGCACCTGGGCGCGCTGATCGGCCGACTCTTGCTCGAGGGCGCTCTTGCGAGAGACGACGATGTTCTTGCCGCCGTCCTTGATGTCGGTGACGTGGAAGTTCCAGGTCTGACCCACGAACTGGTTCACGTCTTCGACGAAGCGGCTGGAGATCTGCGACATGGGGCAGAAGGCGCGGGTGCCGCGACCGAGGTCGACCTCGAGGCCGCCCTTGTTCACGCCGGTGACCTTGCCTTCGACCGTGAGGCCGGCTTCGCGCGCCTGCATGATGGCGGTGATGTCGCCGGACTTGCCCATGGCGCGTCCGAGGCGAACGGTGCCGCTCTTGGCGTCGATGTCGACCACCTTGGCGCGGACCTTGTCGCCCACCTTCACCGTGATCTGGCCTTCGGCGTCGCGCAGCTCGGAGGCTTCCATGAAGCCCTGGCGCTTGCCGTCGAGCTCGAGGAACACGGTGTCCTTGGCGACCCCCGAGACGACTGCCTCGATGGACTCCCCAACGCGCACGGAGCGCATTGCGGTGGTCTTGCCTTGAGCTTCGAACAGCGACGCGAAGGATGAATCGTCGGACATGGGCCCGCCTAGATAGCACCCGGCCGAGCGCAGCGCCGTGGGAAAAGCGTGTGACCCAGCTACGTTCCCTCCCCCTTGCCCCTCCCGCAAGCGGGAGGGGCAAGGGGGAGGGA
>JABFRG010000041.1 GCA_013141295.1 Polyangiaceae bacterium | reverse complement strand
GGTGTAGGATGCACATGATCCCCGGCCGGTGGCGCCGGGGAGCCGAGCGTGGTGGTGGCGTCGCCCGCGGCGAGCAGGGTGGGCGCCTCACCGAGCGCAGCCCGATGCGGCGTGGTCACCGCAAGAGGTCCGAGCGCAGCCGCGAAGGCCGCAGCGCTGGGGAACCGCGCGTCGCGATCGCGGGCCAGGGCGCGGTCGACGGCCAGCACGAGGCCTGCGGGCGCGTCGGGCCGGAACGCGCTCACCAGCGGCGCACGCTCCGAGAGCACACGGGTCATCAGCGTCGCGAAGTGGTCCTCCGAGAAGGGCCTGCGGCCGCAGATCATCCGAAAGAGCGTGGCGCCCGCCGCGTAGATGTCGGCGCGCGCGTCGACGTCACCGCTGCCGTACTGCTCCGGCGCCATGTACCCGGGTGTCCCGGCCCAGCGCTCTTCGGAGGTCGCGCTCACCGCCACGAAGCTCGCCTTGCTGATGCCGAAGTCGAGGATCTTCAGGGTGCCATCGGCCAGCACCACGAGGTTCTGCGGCTTGATGTCCCGGTGCACCACGCCCGCCCGATGCGCGGCTTCGAGGCCGCCGAGGAGCTGGTGGGCCAGGTCGAGGACCAGGCCGATCGGCAGCGGCCCCGCGGTGTCGATGCGCTCGGCCAGGGTGGGCCCTTCCACCAGCTCCATGGCCACGAAGGCCGCGTCGTCGACGATGCCCGCATCCATCACCTGCACGATGTTCCGGTGGCGCACGCTGGCCACGATCTGCGCTTCGCGAACCAGGTGCGCCGCGGTGTGCCCGGATCGGATGGCCGACGACCGGAGCACCTTGAGCGCCACCAGCTGCTTGGTGTGCATGTGGCGGGCGCGGAACACGTTGCCGAAACCGCCGCGGCCGATGGGCGCCTCGATGGTGTAGCGATCGATGGTCGGCGGGGTGTTTCCCGTCACTTCCATGGGATCGCCGGGCCGCATGACGCGAAGGCTACCGCGAACCCGGGCCGCGCATCACGCGATCAGGGCTTCTTCTTCGGGGTCGAAGAAGTCGTGGTGGGCTTCGGTGGGGGCGGCGGCGGCGGCGCGCCGTACATGTCCGCGGGGATGCCGGCGTCGCTCTTGGCTTCGACCGGGGGCGCGCCGTACGCTGCCGCCATCGGGAGTCCCGCGTCGACCTCTCCGGCGTCGAGCTGCGGAACCGGAGGCTGCGGCGGCGCGCCATAGGGCTGGGCGATGGTTTCGGGGGTGCCCTTGCATCCAGAGACCGCCAGCGCCAGCAGCGCCGCACGCGACAGCGATGCCAGATGCCCGTTGGGGGTCCCCGTGGGCGCATCGAGCTCCCCGCCGCAGAACGCGCAAGCGCCGGACTCGGCGCGGGTATGACGACGGCAGGCGGAGCACGATACGAGGGCCATACATCGCATCACATCGTCCATCGGCCGCGCGGTCAACGAGTCAGTCGCGTGCATACCGCATGCATGTCCGAGCACCGGGCGGGGCGGTGCGCAACGCGCGCACATTCCCGTCGCGAAGTCGCGGCCCCTGCGCGTGGACCATTGACACCTTGCCCATGTTCAAAACACGATGGCACGATGAACAAATCTCACCTTTGCGTGCTTTCTCTGGTAGCGGCCTCGGTTGGTTCCCTGGTCGTTGCCTGTTCCTCGGACCCCGACACCGGCGGCGCGGAGGACGCAGGCGGCGGGGGCAACGAGGCGGGCGCGGACGCCGCCAAGCCGGTCGACGCCGGGAAGGATTCCACCGCGCCGCAGGAGCTCACCATCGGCGGCCAGGTGCGCGGCATGTTCGTACCCACGGTGGGCGACGGTGGAGCGCCCGACGCGGGTGATGCCAGCGCGGCCGACGCCGGTGACGCCAGCGCGGGCGACGCGGGCGCGCCCAAGGTGCTCACGCTGCAGAACAACGGCGGGGACGATCTGAGCCCCCGGCCCAATGCGGCCTTCACCTTCGCCAAGAAGGTGCTCGGCGGCAGCGCCTACGCGGTGACCGTGAAGTCGCAACCGGAAGGACACACCTGCGCGGTCGCCAAGGGCTCCGGCACCGCCACCGCCAACGTCACCGACGTGGACGTCGCGTGCACGCGCAACGAATTCAGCGTGAAGGTCGACGTGCAGGGGCTGAAGCGGCCGGGGCTCGTGCTGCAGAACAACGCCGCGAACGATCTCACCGTGAACGCGGCCGGCACCTCGAGCTTCACCACCAAAGTGAAGTGGGGCGACGCCTACGCCGTCACCGTCAAGACCCAGCCCACCGCGCGCCCGCTGCAGACGTGCACCGCGGACGCGCCTTCGTCGGGCATCGTCACCCAGGACACGACGGTGGTCGTGAAGTGCGTCGACAGCTTTGCCAACGCCGCCTCCTACGCCGCCGACAAGACCTTCGCCTCGACCGGCGCCGGGGGAACCATCATCGGCCTCGTATGGGACGGCACCAACTACTACCACGGTGACTGCTGCGGCGGAACCGGGGCGCCGGCGCAGATTCAGCTCTTCGACGCGGCCTTCGCGGCCGGCATGATCTACCCGGTCACCCCGGGCGACCTCCGCGGGCTCTTCACCAAGGGAACGCAGATCTACATACGCCGCGCGGGCGTCAACGAGGTCGAGAAGCTCAGCAACACCGGCGTCGTCTCGACCGGCGTGGTGCTGGCGACGGCGCCCGGTAACGCCGACGCCAACGTCGCCTACGACGCGGTGGGCGATCAGATCATCTCGCAGGTCAGCGGCACGCTCTCGCGCTGGAACTTCGCCGACGGCATCGCCAAGACCGCGGTCACGCTCACCGGCTACGGCACCGGCGCCAACGAGACGGACTTCGGCAACAACATCTGGGTCACCTCGGCCGGCGGCTACGCGCTCACCTTTGCGGCGTCGACCCTGAGCGTATGGGACCTCACCACCGGCGCCCGGGTGATCTCCACCCAGCTCACCGGGGCCAGCGCCACCAGCGGGACCTTCACCGGCCCGTCGCTCTCGTACGCCAACGGGCGGGTGTGGGTGCGCGACACGCGTAGCGGCGCCGGCAACTGGCTCGGCTACGACGTGGGTCTGTGAGCTCGCTCAGGAGATGGCGTAGCCGACCAGGCCGAGGATGACGACCACCACCACGATGACCACCACCACGATCATCGCGAACGAGCCGCCGCCCTTTTCGACCGCACGGGGCACCGGCTTCGACGTGAGCAGCGCCGGTTGCGAGCGCGAGGGCGGCTGCGGCGGCATGGGCATGAAGGCCGGGAAGCCGGCGGAGCTCTTGGGCATGTAGGGGCCCGGGCCGCCGGGCGTTTGCGCCTCGAGCGAAGGCGGGAAGGGCGACTGGCTGCGCACCGGCATGCTCGCAGCCAGCTCGCGCAGCTCGGTGAGCGCGTCGAGGAACTCCTGGGCCGTGTGATAGCGCTCTTCCGGGCGCCGCTTCACGGCCTTGCCGACGACCTTGGCGTACTGCAGGGTGAGTCGATCGATGCGCCCGAGGTCGAGCTTGGGCGCCTCTTCCGAGAGCTTCTTTCGGGCAATTTCCCGCTCGTCGCCTTCGAACGGGAAGCGCCCGCTGGCGGCCACGTAGAGCACCACGCCGGCGGCGTACACGTCGGAGGCATCGGTGGCCTTGCGCGCGTCGAGAATCTGCTCCGGCGCCATGAAGGCCGGCGTTCCCAGCGCCACCTTCGATGCGGTGGCCGTGAGATCCATCGACGAGTTCTCGTCGCTGTCGGTGCCGGTGATGCGCGGGTTGAAGCGCGAGAGCCCGAGGTCGAAGATGACCGCGCGCTGAAGCCCGTTCTCGAGCGGCCGCACCATGATGTTGGAGGGCTTGATGTCGCGGTGAATGACGCCCGCCGCGTGCATGTCCACCAGGCCGCTCGCCAGGTGGATGCCCAACTCGATGGCCTCGGGGATCGACAGCGACGTGTCGGTGAGGATGTCCGAGAGCAAGTCGCCCTCGATGAACTCCATGACCAGCAAGAACCCGTGCTCGGGGTCGGCCACGAAGTCGATGATCTTGCCCACGTAGTCGCTCTGCACGCGGCGCAGGTTGGTGGCCTCGCGCTTGAAGCGGTTCACGTGATCGCCGGGGCTCGACGCCGGACGCAAGAGGGTCTTGATGGCCACCGGCTCGCCGGTCTCCACGTGCTGCGCCAAGTACACCGCGCCAAACGCGCCGGCACCGAGCTTGCGCCCGATGATGTACTTGTCGACCCGCAGTCCCTCCGAAAGCGCCATCCGCTCCGCAGACTAGTACCACAGGGGCGCGCCCGGGTACGCCCCGAACGGGTGACACCGAGTACCGCACCGTGGCGCAAACGTGAGAATTTTGTTGCCTACGCCGTCGCCGAAGGCCCAGGATTCGAGGTTCTCCACGAACATGGCGGATTCCGACCACGGCGAAACCCATCGCGACGTCTCGGTAGCGTTCCGAAACGCGCTGAAACTGGGGCTATCGCTCATCGCGACCTGGGCCGTGGCGCTCGGTGTACGTTTCATTTTGCCGCGTTACCTGGGGCCCGAGCGCTTCGGGCAGTACAGCTGGGCCGAGAGCACGGCGGCGCTCGCGTTCCTCTTCGCGGGCCTTGGGCTCGATACCTACATCCAGCGCGAAGTGTCGGTTCGCCCCAAGCACGCCTCCGACTTCTTCGGCGGGGCGGTCATGGTGCGGGCCATCATCTCCGCGGTGCTCCTGGTGGGGCTCTTCGTCTTCGCGGCCACCACCGATCCCGATCCCGAGATTCGCCTGGCGCTGGTGGTGTTCGGCGTGACCCAGGCGCTGGTGGTGATGAACGCGTCGCTGGCGGCGCTGCTCCAGGCCTCCACCAAGGTCAGCGGCCTCGCGGTGGCCAATGTGGTCACCAAGCTGGTGTGGGGCGTGGGCGTCATCGCCGTGGTGCAAGGCACCTCTCGCTACGCCATCCTCGCCCTGCCGCTGCTGTTCGGCGAGCTGCTCAAGTCGGCGCTGCTCTGGCCCACGGTGCGCCGCGAGCTCTCGCTCAAGATGGTGATCAACCGGCCCGAGACGCGGCTGGTGCTCGTGGCCAGCATTCCCTTCTTCGTGAACACCATCTCGTACACGATGGGGAACAAGCTCGACATCACGCTCCTCAAGAGCTTCTCGTCGAAGGAAGAAGTGGGCTACTACAGCGCCGCGCAGAACATCGCGTCGCTGGCCATGCTGCTGGCGCCGCTCGAGGGGTGGGTCATCACGCCGCTGCTCACGCGCGCGGTGAAGCGCAGCGAGGACGAGTTCTTCGCCATCCTGCGTCGGGCCATCGAGGGCATCCTGGTGCTGGCGATTCCCGCCACCATGCTCATCAGCTTCGGCGCCGCCTTCTGGATGCGGGTGGCGTGCGGGCAAAAGTACCTGCCCGGCGCCGGGAGCCTGGAGCAGCTCGCGCCCTCCTTCGTGTTCACCTACGCGGCGGTGCTCCTCGCCACCGCGCTCATCATCCTCAAGCGCTCCTGGACGGTGACGCTCATCTCGCTCTCGCGGGTGGCGCTGCAGCCGATCCTCATGTGGCTGGTGGTGCCCTGGGCCTCTCGGCGCTGGGGCCTGGGCGGCGCCGGCATGGGCGACGCATTGGTGTTCACCTTCCTCGAGATGTACGTGACCGCGATGTTCCTGTTCTTCCTGGGGCGTCGCGCCTTCGACCAGCGATCCATCGTCGCGCTGATCAAGTCGATGCTCGCGCTCGGGATCACCTACGGCATTCATCACTTTCTCGAACGCTTCGGGCCGCTCCGCCTGGTGGTCGACGCGCTCGCCTACGGCGTTCTGGTGTTGGCCCTCGGCGCCGTCAAAATCAGCGACGTCCGCTGGGTCATCGACATGATCCGCAAGCGTCGGAGCGGCGGCGCGGTCGAGTAGCTTCTGCGCTCGAAAAAGCGCAGTGCGATCGGATTGCAGAGCTGCGAGCACATGATACGGAGTCATCATGGGCAAAACTGTCGTGACACTTGCTTTCTTGGGCGCCGCCGTGTGCGGGGCCATCGTTGCGTGCTCCAGCCCGGACCGCGCTCCGGTGGCGTTGGCGAACACCGGCGGCGGTGACGGCGGCAGCGTACAGCCCGACACCGGCACCACGCCGAGCGACGCGAACGTCCCCGACGGCAACGGAGGCGGCACCTGCGTCGTGACCATTTCCGGCGCGCGCTCGGGGACGTTTCCGTGCAAGGCAACGGCGATCGAGGCGAAGTCCGGCGACCAGCTCATCCTCGACGTGCTGGGCATCGTGTACATGGATCCCAACGTCCCTACGTCGCTCACGAAGAGCGCCGGGTTCCGCTGCACCACCATGGTCGGGTTCCTCAAGCCAGGCACGTACACCGCGACTTGCCAGGGCGGAGGCAGCGAGATCATGGCCGCCCCCGACGGCGGCCAGCCCATCGTGGTCGCGGGCTGGCAGGGGCCCGCAACGGTTCGCGTCGACAGCTTCAAGGTCGACCCCGCGGTGCCGGCCGACGACGGCGGATTCACTTCGTACGTCATCACCGGAAGCGCCGAAGCCCCCGCTGCGCCGACCGTTTTCGACGGCGGCGAGGGGCCCCTGAAGGTCGTCGCGACGTTCTGAGCGACGCTACGGAGCCAGCGTGGCCGCAGCGAGGGTGATGTTCGAGTCGGGGTCGGCAGCGCCAACCATCTCCCATCGCACGTCCAGCTTCGCGCCGAGGACCGCGCCCGTGGCGGCGATGTCGAACCGTCCGTAACCGTTCTTCTCCTTGTTCTCGAGGGTGGCCTCCGCCGACACCGATGCGCCGTCCGGCGCGACCATGGTGGCGCGGAGCAGCCCCTGCGCGCGGAACACGCCGGCGTAGACGACGAGGTGAAAGCGCGGGGTGTCG
The DNA here is from genome assembly GCA_013141295.1 of Polyangiaceae bacterium. GTDB lineage: Bacteria > Myxococcota_A > Polyangia > Polyangiales > Polyangiaceae > JABFRG01. The sequence continues at coordinate 12,604 of JABFRG010000041.1, read as the reverse complement.
ACCTTGCGCTGGAGCGCGAACGCCGGCGTCTGGCCCAGCGCGTACACCGCAGTGCGATTCGCGGTGTCGGTCTCGTTGGGCGTGCCGTTGGTCCAGCGGAAGGTGGTGAAGTTGTCGTGGAGGGTCACGACGTCCTTGGCGCCGGTCACCTCGAAGCTGGGAATGACGCCGGGCGCGCTCGACTTTTCGTCGAAGGCCTTGGCGTCGTCGCCATCGCCCCAGTGGATCCACCCCAGGATGCCCTCCTTCTCCAGCTCCACCTGGGCGGCTGGCTGGGTCAACGTCACATTGAGGGTGGCCTTGTCGCCCGGGCCCGCGTCGTCGCCGGCGCCCGCCTCGTTCCCACCGCTCCCCCCGTCGCTGGTCGCCGAGCTCTTGCCGCCCGTTAGCTGTATTCCGCATGCAGCGGTGGCCACCGTGAAAGCAACCGCCGACCCGAGAGCGTAGAGCGCGCGATGCATAGCCTTCTCAAAGTAGCACGCGGGTGGGCGCTCGGAGGTGGCTCGAATGGATCCAATCTATGCGGTCATCCCACATCACCTCTGGATGCGCCACGATCCATGAATGAGGGAATTCCGTAACGATTCCGAATCTCGATGGCTGTCGAAGCGACGGTCCGGCGTTTGCGTCGAGATGCCCATGACCAGCCGCTCCCTCCTTGCCCTCTGCCTCACGCTCGTTGCCAGCTCTGCCGCTTGCGCCGTCGATTCCGGTGCGGGGGAGGCATCGGCGGATCAGACCTCTTGGCGCTCGAGCGTCGAACGCAAGCTGAGCCCGGAGGTGGCCATCCCCGACGGCACCCCCATCGGTCGCACCGTCGATGCGGTGACCGCCGAGCTCTCGCAGGGGCTCCGCGCGCTCGAAGCACAGCAGCGCGGCGATTGTGTCACCCGCGGCTTCTTGGGCGCCGACGGGCACGAGGCGTTTCACCGCGAGACCTGTCCGAACTACGACGTGATTCGCGTGGGCTACCGCGGCCCGAACGACATCGACCGCGTCTACGGCGACCATTCCAAGGGCACCATCGCCAAGGACGGTCGCATCGACTCGTTCTCCCAGAAGACCGGCGACTATCTCTCGGTGGAAGATCAGAACCGCGACGGCAAGGCAGACCTGCAGATCTTCAAAGCCGACCCGGCAACCGACCTCACGCCCTTCGCACCGTATCGCCTGAGCGCCGGGGGCAAGCTCGCCAATCGCATCCTCGAGGATAAGGACTTCAACGGTCGCTTCGAGCTCGAGTCCCTCACCGCTCAGGTCTCCAGCAACTCCTGGTTCGAGAAGGACGAGTAGGGCGCCTCAAGCCGGCGAAGCGTGCGCCGCGTCGGGGGCCATCACGCTCCTGGTCTCGTCGTGCCGCACGAAGCCTTCACTCCACGGCTCGAGAACGATGCGCGTCGCGTGGGCTCCGAGCTCCCGAAGGTGCGCGGTTTCGTTGGCGCGCCGCGAGCGCAGCACCGGGTCTGCGACCTGGAGCGGCGTGAGGCTCTGGTTGACCACCCAGGCGAACGGTTGGATGCCGGCCCGCAAGAGATCGCGCTCGAGCTGCATCGCCTCGTGAATCGGCGTGGCCTCCGGGAGCGCCACCAGCAGCACGTGGGTGAACGAGCGGTCGCGAAGTCGCGGGAGCAGCTGCTTCACCGCATCGGGGCTACCGCTGGGCTTCTTCAGCACCTCGCGGTGATAGGACTCCGCGGCGTCGAGCAGCAGCAGCGTATGGCCGGTGGGGGCCGTGTCGATGATGACGAAGCGATCGGCGCCCGCCGCCACCGTCTCGGCGAAAGCCCGGAACACCGCGATCTCTTCGGTGCAGGGGCTTCGCAGATCTTCTTCGAGCAGCGCTTTGCCTTGTGCGTCGAGACCTTGGCCGGCGGTCGCCATCACTTCGTCGGTGTAGCGTCGCGTCTCCAGCGCGGGGTCGATGCGCGTGATGCGCAGGTTCTTCGAGTCACCGCTCAGGTCGCGCACCGCCTGCTCCACGTGGGCCGCCGGATCCGTGGTGGTCAAGGTGACGGCGAAGCCGCGGCGTGAAAGTTCGCTGGCGATGCGCGCGGCCACCGTGGTCTTGCCCACACCGCCCTTGCCCATGGTCATGACGACACCCTTGCCCTGCTTGGCCAGCTCGTCGACGAGCGCATCGAGGTGCTCACTGGGCACCGGAGCGAAGGCCGCGTCGGCCTCGATGGCCATGGGCCGTCCGCCTTTGGCCGGGGCCTCGCCCATGGTGCGCAAGGCGTCGATGCCCACCAGCCCGAAGGGGAGGAGCGGGACGTCCACCCGCGACAGGCCCGCGAGCCCGGGAGGCAACGCGTCGAGTGCGGCGGAGCCCCGGGCCTCGATGGCGATGGCGGTGGGGTCGGTGGCGTCGCTCGCGCGGAACACGCCGTTGAGGATCAGGCGCACGTTGCCGACGCCCAGCTGCGCCAGCTCTGCCCGCGTGCGCTCGGCCTCGGCCAGAGACGAACGCTCGGGTCGCGCCACCAGCACCAAGATGGTTTGCGCGGGGTCGCGCAGGGCCTCGTTGGACGCCGCGTACAGGGCCTTCTGCGCCTTCAGACCCGAGAGTGGCCCGAGGCACGACGTGCCGCCGACGTTCTCGTCGATGAAGCTCGTCCACGCCGCCGGAAGCTCCAGGAGCCGCAGCGTGTGGCCGGTGGGCGCCGTGTCGAAGATGACGTGATCGAACGCCGCGGTGGCTGCCTTGTCGCCCAGGAGCTTGGAGAACTCGTCGAACGCGGCAATCTCCACGGTGCAAGCGCCCGAGAGCTGCTCTTCCATGCTGGCGATGGCGGTCGCAGGCAGGACCCCGCGATACGGGCCCACGACGCGCTCGCGATAGGTGCGAGCCGCTTGCTCCGGATCGATGTTCAGCGCCCACAGGCCCGGCACGTTGGGCACGGAGGTCGGAGCCGCCGTGAGCGTGACGCCGAGCACCTCGTCCAGGTTCGAGGCAGGGTCGGTGCTCACCAGAAGTACGTGCTTGCCCCCGTCGGCGAGACCGATGGCGGTCGCGCAAGCCGCGGAGGTCTTGCCCACCCCGCCTTTGCCAGTGAAGAATAGGATGCGGGTCGGATCGTGGATGAGCCTGGACATGTTCGACGGGGTCTCAGCAGCAGGGCTTCGTGGAGCCGTCTCCCGCAACTTTCGGCGTGCAGCAACCGCCGCTCTTGGGCTTCGGCAGGGCCGCCGAGGCGTTCTCGCTGGCGATGCCGGCCCACTCCGCGAGCTGGTCGCGCGACGGATACGCGCCGCTGCTCACGATGGCTTCGCCCGCCTTCACGAGCGGGAGGCCTGCCTCGCCCTTGGCCTCGAGCGCAGCCTTCACGGCCGCGTCTTCGGCGAAGGCTCCGGGCGCCTGCGACAGATTGAAACGTTCCACGGAAACGCCTTGTGACCGTAGCCATTGGAGGTCGGCAGCGAAGCGGGCCAGCTGCGGGTCGATGGCGGGTCCGCAAACACCGGACGAGCAGCACATGGCGGGGTCGAACACGCGAATCGCGATCATGAAGCACCTTCCTCGAAGCGACCGGGGTGCAAGAACGAAACCCCCGGGTGCCGCAGCGCCGCACCCGGAAAGGGCCGAACGCCGCGAAGCGCACCCTGCGCCTTCTGCGGGCGACGCAAGCCGTGCAGCCGCAGGCCACCCCCGTGCCGCGCTCTCGAGAGCGCAGCAAGGGGCGTGCCGGCGCGGTTGACACCGGTTGTTCGTCGCTTCACAACGTTGCTCAGCCATGCGCATCGCCCTCCTTCGCTCGCTCACCTCCTTGGCAATCTCGGCCCTCCTCGGTACTGCGTTCGCCTGCGGGAGCAGCAGCTCGGGCGACGATCCGGGGGGCAGCTCCTCGTCGTCTTCCTCGGGCACCAACCCCACGCCCACGACGACCAACCCCACGCCCAGCACGCCGCCCGGCCCCATCTCCGCCCTCGGCGTGTGGAAGGTCGCCGGCAAGGACGACCGCGGCGCGTTCACCGGGCTGGTGGAGCTACGCAAGAGCGACGACGGTACATCGGTGCAGTTTGCACGCACCGTGGCGTACCAAGGCGTCACCGTGGAAGACGGCCGCGCGCTTCACCTGGCGTGGACCGGCGCCGCCAAGGACATCGACGCCGACAAGGCCACCCTGCAAGGCACGCTGGAGCCGCGCGGTTTCGTGAAGCAACGCGGAGCCCTCGTGCGCTCGCTCACCGATGCGCCGGTGCCCACGTCGGCCGCCGTCACCCGCACCAACGCCGGCATCACCGTGAAGTGGACGGTGGGCGGCAAGACCTTCGAAGAGACCTGGAGCGCCCGCGTCGAGTCGGCGAAGGACCCCATCTTCCGCGTGGAGCGCACCCTCACGCCGGCGCACTCGCCGCCCTCTGCCACCGAGAAGGCCGCCTCCTTCGCTACCTTCGCCTCGTACCAGTCCCTGCCTGCGGTGGCGCCCTATGCTTCGCGACCGGAGTTCAACGCCGCGGTGTTCGGGCACATCTACGACCGCACCGACGCCGACTTCTACCGGGCCAACCCCAAGGCGCTGCGGGTGGTGAACAAGCCGGTCGACGACATCAGCCTCCAGGAGACGCGCTCCCGCGCCGACGCCTTCGGCCCCACCCTCGAGGCCAAGGCCAAGGCCTTCGACAAGGAGATGGAGACCGATTTCATGGACCCGGGCGTGTGGTTCTCGCCCGACAGCCGCCTCGACGACGGATCCATCGAGGCCAGCGGCGACGGCTCGCTCTGGACCGGCACCTACATCGCCAGCCAGATCTACCGCTTCGAGGTCACCGGCGACGCGCAGGCCAAGGTGAACGCCAAGCGCAGCCTCGACTCGCTCATCAAGCTGCAGGAGATCACCGGCGACTGGACGCAGTTCGCGCGCACCCTGCGCAAGTCGAAGGCGGGCGTACCGGCCACCGGCAACTGGCACGCCGGTACCGGCGCGTTCACCGGCCTCGACTGGCTCGAGGGCGGCAACAACGACATGATCAAGGGGCTGTTCCTGGGCTACACCCTGGGCTTCCCGTTCTTCTGCGAGGGTGCCGACAAGGCGGACCACGCCGATCTGTGCGCGCGCCTGCGCATCGCGGCCGACCACCTCATCGACACCAACATCGCGAGGACCGGTGGCAACGCGCTCGAAGCCAACTGGATCTCGGCCACCATCAACGGCAACCTCTCGCGGCGCCTGCAGGCCGAGCAGAAGTGGCAGCAAACGCGGCTCGAGCTGCAGACCTACGCGGTGGAGTACCAGCAAGGCATCGCCGACTGGAGCGGCACCCACCTCACGTTCGTGGGTAGCCTGGTCGACATGCTGCTCTCCGAGCGCATGGAGCTCGGCGGCAACTCCAAGGACGGCGTGGGTGACTTCATCGACCGCAGCCAGGAGAACGTCAAGGACCAGCGCCTCATCGTGTGGGCGTTCCTCCGCCAGCGCTTCGGGAAGACCAAGCCCGACGCGAAGTGGGTGGAAGACGGCAAGTGGAAGCTCCGCGAGATGCCCTTCCCCAAGCCCAAGATCGTCATCGATCACCGGGTGGATCCGGCCTTCTGCATGGCTCCGTATCCCTCGCTGCCCTGGAAGAACGACTGGACCACCGGCGATCGCACCCAGTCGCTGGTGGGCTATCCGCTCTTCGAGGAGGAGACCAACGTGATGGTGTGGAAGAACGGCATGAACTACCGCTTCGACTCCACCGGCCGCCGCTACCCCGGCACCGACTACGTGCACCTCTACTGGTTCGCTCGCAAGCACGGCATCCTCGCCGCCGGCGAGTGACTGCTCACGCCAGCTGGCGCGTCGGGTAGCCGATCGTTCGTCAGGGCTCTGCGACCCGGAAGAAGCCGCTCCGCGTCGCGGTATCATCCACCCATGAGCACGCCTCTCCCTCGCTTCGGCTTCGACCACGAGACTCCGGACGCACCGCGCTACTTCGCCGTGGTCGTGGCCGGTCGACCCATCTCGCCCGACGGGCTGCCCACGCAGGGGACGGTGAAGGCCGCCGCGGCGACGGTGGCGGAGTGGGCCGCCAAGACCGGATTGCCGCTCGCCTACGTGCACATGGGGACCACCATCAACTGGGACGACGGCGACGACGACGCCACGAGCTACGAGTACGCCGACGCGGTGGTGGGCGTCGTCACCGCGTGGACCGACGGTGAAGCCGCGCTCGACGCTGCAGCGCTGGATCTCGGGCGCTACGAGCAGGTTCCCGCAGGCCTGTGGACCGACCTGGAGACGAAGCACGGCATCAAGCTGGGGCGCGCGGAGAAGAACGCCGAGGGCACTTGGGTCGAGACCTCCGAGCCACGCTTGTATCTTGCACCTTCCGGATGGACGGTCGCTTCGATTCGCGCCGAAGGCGAGGACGCCGCGATCGCCACCACCTGCTCCGAAGACACCACCGTGGGCGTCGTTCTCGACCGCGCCACCCACCCGCGCCTGTGGAGCGGCGGCGCGCTGCAGCTCTCGGCTACCTACGCGTGAGCTTGTAGGTCTGCGCTTGGCCGCCGGCGGAGCGCACCGCTACCACGTAGGTTCCGGCGGAGGAGCTGGTCTTGTTGACGCGCGTGGCGGTGGTGTTGGCGATGCGCGAGTAGGAGCCGCCAGAGCTCTTCCACAGTAGCAGGTCGGCGTCGCCGGTGGCGGTGAGCTGCAGATCGTACGTCACACTCCCGGCGCCCACGGTCCACGTGTACCAGTCGACGTCGCCGCCTTGGCCCACCGATCCGTTGCGGCACGCGGCGAGGGCGTTGGCCTGGGTGTAGGCGTCGTTGCTCTCGGCCTCGGCCACGCACCCGGGCGTGGGTGTCGGCGTGGGTGTAGGCGTCGGCGTCGGCGTGCTCGTGCTGCCGCCCGGTCCGCCGTTCTGGGTGATGAGGTTCTGGATGGTGGCGTACACCAGGTCGACGCGGGCCAGCACCTGGGTGCCGCCGCCGGCGCCGGAGTTCACCGCCACGATGCGACGACTGGCGCCGGTGCCCACGTACACCGGACCGCCGGAGTCACCGGATTCGATGATCTCGCTCGACACGTACGAGAGCGGGTACCCGATGCGCGCGGCGTCCGAGAGGGTGACGCTCTGACCGACGAACAGCTGGCTGCTCGATGCCACGCCGTTGCGGATGCGGCCCACGTTCACCGCGCTGGTGCCGTTGGGGACCGCAGCGTCGGCGAGCTGCGTGTACGACGCGAGATTGATGGGGGTGTCGAGAATCAGAATGCCCACGTCGACCTTGTTCGGATCCACGCTCTGGCTGCTGCTCACGTACGGCGTCCAGGAGCGGGTGGCCACCGCCGAGGCGCCGACGCTGGGCACCCGCACCACCCAGCGGCTCTGACCCTGTACGCAATGGCCGGCCGTAAGCGCGATGCGCGGGGCGATGAGCGAGCCCGAGCAGATGGCGTTCCCCATGTCGATGAGCGCGGCCTCGCCGAAGCCGGTGGCCGGCGTGCCGTTCACGATCGGCTGCTCGGCGGTGGACGAGAGGTCTTCGTCGGTGCTGCCCTCGGGCGCGCCCGCGCAGCCTGCGGCGGCGGCGAAGCAAAGGGCAAGAAGGATCGGGGTCGTCAGGGCTCGCATGGTCGAAGCTCTCCTCGGTTGGCGCGGAAAGGCGAGGGGCATCGAATCGCCGCCTCGCTCGTTGCCGCGCCCTCTGCGAGCGCAGTGCCAGTCTTCCTCGCCGCCGAGGCGCGAATGCGCCCGCCTCCACGTACGTCGCCGTCCTGGCGTGTAGTCAATGCTGACGGCTCCGTGCGGTGCGGGCGCAATAAGCGCAGTCGGGCAAGAAGAATAACGTGCATAATGCACGCGAATGTCCGCTGTGGGTTTCGCCTCCGGAAACGGTCGTTTCTCCGGCGGCGCGTTGGCGCAAACGAGCGTGATGGTCGATTCCCGCACTTTGCGGCGGTCCGAACGGAAAGCATCGGCAAAGGCGGATTCGCTCGCGGTTCGTAGCCCTCGCCGCTGCGTATCGCCGCCCTCCGTTCCGCCTCGGTTCAGGGCGCCGAGGAGACGCTCAGCGTGACGACCATCTGCGGCATGCCTTCGCGCTCGACGGCGTCGAGCGAGACTTCGTAGCCCTGCCATCGCTCGGTGAGATGCGACGTGTAGCCGGCGGAGAGCTTGGAGAAGTGGAGCGTGCCCCGAGCGCCACCCTTCTCCACCAGGAAGTGGAACGTGGTGCCGCTGCCGGAGGGGTAGGCCGAGGGGTTGGTGGGCGATGCGGCGATCTGTTCGACCTCGAAGCCGTCGAAGGTCACCCGCAGCCCGCCTTCGGTGGTCACGCTCTTGCCGTGCTCGAGCCGGATCGCTTGCTTCATGGTGCTTGGTCGGGGCGCCGTGGGTGGAGTCGCGGGAGCCGGGGCCGCCGCGCAGGCGGCGAGCAGGATTGCGAGCGTGGGGACGACGTATGCCGCGCGCATGGGCTCAGGCCTCCGCTGCCGGCGCTATCCACGCGCCGCCGATGATGGTGCTCGCGACCTTGGCGCTGGCGAGCGTCTGCCCGTCCAGCGGAACGTCGAGGACCACCAGATCGGCGCGCTTGCCGGCCTCGAGCGTTCCGCAGCGATCGAGCACACCGCACACCTCCGCGGCGGTGCGCGTGTACATGAGCAGCGCCTCGTCCAGATCGATGGCCTGGTCGGGCTCGTGGGCGTGACCGCGTACGGTGCGGCGATCCACCGCCGCCCTTACCCCTTCCAGCGGATCGAGGCCGGCCACCGGGTGGTCGGAGCTGCCCACCAGCTTCACCTTGGCGTCGAGGAGCCACCGGTGCGGCATGTACCGCAATCCCGGTATCGACGCCGCGTGCGCCAGCGTCGGCAGCCGCACCAGCTCCGGTTGCGAGACCACCGCCGCCCCCACGTCGGCGATCTTGCGAATCAGGGCGAGGTCGAGAAAGCACGCGTGCTCCAGGCGCCGTAGACCCCGGAGGTCCGAAGCTTCGGGCACCTCGGCGTAGGCGGCGACGGCGATCTCCACCGCCTCGTTGCCGATGGCGTGGGTGGCCACCGCGAAGCCTCGATCGCTCGCCGCCCGGACGATGCGCGCGGCTTCTTCTGTATGATACATGCGAATGCCCGTGCGTAGCTTCAGGTCGGAGCCCAGCTGCGGGCCCAGCGAGAGCGCGGTACGGATGGGCTCGAAGGTGCCCCGGGCGACCGCCAGACCGAACGAGCGGAGGGTGGCTCCGAAGGCCTGCCACCAGGAGAGGCACATGGCGCAGCCGGGAACTCCGTCGAAGACCAGCTTGATGGGACCGGTGGTGAGGAGCTCGCCGTCGCCGTCCTGTGGCAGTGGCCCGCCGATGATGTCCCACGGCTCTTGGAGATAGCTGGCGTCGGAGACCGGCAGCATCATGGTCGGCACCAGAACGTCGCCGCGGCGCGCCGACTCCCGGTAGAGCGTCATGACGTCCGGCGGCACCGTGGCGTCCACCACGCGCGTGATGCCGGCCTCCGCCATGGTGCGGTAGTGGGCTGCCAGGCGCCGAAGGAATCCCTCCGGATCGCGCGCGATGAGGCTGCGCCGGGCCAGGGTCTCCACGCCGCAGAAGGCGCGCTCCACCAGGATGCCGGTGGGGAGGCCGCCTTTGCCCCGGAGAATGGCGCCGCCCGCGGGCTCCGGCGTGTCTTTGCCGATGCCGGCCGCCTCCAGGCCGCGGCTGTTGGTGGCCGCCCGATGGCAGGTGTAGTGCATGGCGAAGAGCGGGTGATCGGGCACCGCGTCATCGAGCTCGTCGCGCGTCGGTGCGCGTCCTTCGGCCAAGAGGTGCTCGTCCCAGTTGGTGGCCACCACCCAGGCTCCCGGCTCGGTCACCGCCGCCCGGGCCGCCAGCGCCTCCTGCAAGCTGCGAATGTCGGTGACCACCGGTGGCACGAGTCGCACCACGCCGCCGTAGAGCGCCACGATGCCCGGGTGATGGTGGGCGTCGATGAACCCGGGGAGCACGGTGGCGCCGCCCAGGTCGACGCATTCGGCCTGGGGACCGGCAGCGAGCTCCACCTCGGCGCGGGTACCCACCGCCACGATGCGTCCGTTCTTCCAGGCGATGGCCTCGGCGCGGTCGCCCCCATCGTTCAGGGTCCGCACGTCGGCGTTCACCAGCACGTGGGCCTGCGCGCCGCTCATTGGCCCTTGCGCGAGCGGCCGGCGCGGCGATCGCGATCGCGGTCCTTCTCGATGGACCGGCGGTCGTTCTTCTTCTTGCGGAGGCCCTCGTCGCTGCCCTTGAGGGAGCCCAGCGGCCAGAGCGTGTGCTCGATCTCGGCGAGCCCGGCGTCGACCACCACCGCCACCACGTCGCGGGCCGACTTGTAACATGCACCGGCTTCGTCGAGCGGCACTTCGCCGTCGAGGTTCACCAGGATGCCGTCGCGCGCGTACTGCTCGTTCACCTTCTCTTGCGAGAGCACCCGCGAGGCCTCGCCGCGGCTCATGCGTCGGCCGGCGCCGTGGTTCACCGAGTAGGCAGAGTTCACCGCTCCGGCCTTGGGCCGCAGCACGTAGCTGTAGTCGCGGTTGCTCCCGGGAATGAGCACCGGGTGGCCGGTGTGCTCCCAGCGGGTGCCCACGAGCTCCGGGTGACCCGCAGGAAAGGCGCGGGTGGCGCCCTTGCGATGCACCCACACCGAGCCGAACTCCGGGTGCTCCTCCGCCTGCACCAGGTTGTGACTGATCTCGTACACCAGCTCGAGATCTTCCTTGAACACCTTGCGAAACGCCTCGGCCACCGCCTCGAAGATCACCAGCCGGTTCACGATGGCGAAGTTGCCGCCGGCGGCCACGGCGTTCTGGTACGCCGCGTAGTGGGGCGATTCCGGGGTGAAGTACCCGAGGTCGATGTCGGAGCCGAGCGCCGGGTTCTCGTCCTTCGCCATGGCGAAGTAGTTGGTGGCGAGCCCGTGGCCGAAGCCGCGGCTGCCGGTGTGCACCTGGACGAAGAGGGTGCCGTCCTCTTCCTTGCGCTGCAGCTCGATGAAGTGGTTGCCGCCGCCGAGCGAGCCGATCTGCGCCTTGCCCCGCTCCGGTCGCCCGGGCCCGCCCCACGGGACGTCCCATGTATCTTGCACGGGAATGCGGTGCCGCTCGGCGGAGCTGCGGTCGACTGTTTCACCGGCGCGGCCGGCGTGGGCTGCGACGTAGTGCTCGGCGCCGCCGCGGATGATGTCTTGCATCTCCTTGGTGGAGACCTCGCCGAAGCGCTTGCTGGTGCCGCCCGCGCCCAGGTCGACGCGCTTCATCACCTCTTCGTGGAAGGCGAGCTTGCGGTCGGGGCTCGCGCGGCCGGAGTCCACCGAGCTCCGGGCGCTCATCATGCCGCAGCCGATGTCGAAGCCCACCGGGCCCATGGCGATGGCGCCGGCTTCGCGCTCGGTGAGGATGACGCAGCCCACCGGCACGCCGTACCCGAAGTGCACGTCGGGGGTGATGATCACCGCGCGCGCACCGTGAAAACGCGTGGCGTTGACGATCTGCCGGTAGAGCGTGGGCTCGGCCTCGCGCAACAGCACGTCGCTCAGGAACATGCGCACCGGCACGTCGCCGGTGTCGCGGGTGGCCAGCGCATAGAATCCCCGGGGGTCGCGAATCGCGAGGCGCTTCCACTCCGCCTCGTCGAGCAGCTCCCGGGAAGCCATGGTTCAGAGCACCGCTTCGACGCGCTCGATGGCCACGTCGATTTCCACGTAGCCCTCGAACACGCGTTCCAGCTCGGCGCCGCGCTCCACGAACACCGCCGGATACTCGCTGATGCCGTGGTGTCGCCACAGGGCGAAGGCCGCACGGGTGGAGGCCTTGGCGTCGTCGGTGGCCCAGGCGGCGAGGAGCGCGTCGGCGTCGATCTCGGCGTCCTGCGCGCATCCGCGGAGGGTGTTGGGATCGTCCGGCAAGAGACCCTCGTCCCAGAACGCGGTGCTCAGCGCTTCGGTGAACTCGAAGACCTTCTCGCCGGCCAGCTGCTCGGCCACGAACATCGCGCGGCAGCCGGCCTCGGAGCTGAGGCGCCAGGTGCCCTTGGCGAGGATGTTCTTGCGGAAGGCCTCGCCGAAGCGGGCGCCGGTGCGGCGCTCCACCTGGCTCATGCCCTTCTCGAGCGCAGCCGCGGTCTCACGAATCGGCCGCTCGCGATCGCCGGTCACCAGCCCCGCGCCAGCGATGGCCCAGGTAGCGCGATCGCCCACCGCGCTGCGCAGCGCGCGAATCGCGGGACGAAAGCCGTAGCACCACCCACAGAGGGGATCGAACGCGTAGATCAAACGAACGGGACGGTCGGACACGTGGTCACGATACCGCATTCGGAACGGGCCCTCAGTGGCTTTTCACACGCGAATCTTGAGATCCGTGCGCACGTCCCACAGCTCGGGGAAGAACGTGAGCTCGAGGGCGCCTTTGAGGAACGCCACGCCGGAGCTGCCGCCGGTGCCGCGCCGGAAGCCGATGATGCGCTTCACGGTGGTCATGTGGCGAAAGCGCCAGAGCTGAAAGCGCTCTTCCACGTCCACCAGCTTTTCGCACATGTCGTACTCGTCCCAGTGCTGCTCGGTGTTCTCGTAGATCTTCTGGAACACCGAGCAGCACTGGGACGAGTACGACATGTGCGAAAAGCTGGTGGACGTGGAAG
>JABFRG010000481.1 GCA_013141295.1 Polyangiaceae bacterium | reverse complement strand
GCGGGCAGGGGCCGGCGCCGCGCGTCCCCGACGACGCGTCGATCACCGCCAAGGTCCGGCGGCCCGAGTGGGTCACCGGAACCGATCGCCGGGGTGCACTCACGCCACCCGCGCTCCCGCCGGTGCTGCCGCTGGTGAGCGGCACGTTCTGACGACTCAGAGCGGAATGTTCGAGTGCTTCTTGGGCGGGTTGGTGTCGCGCTTGTCTTTGAGCATCTCGAGGGCTCGGTGCAGGCGAGCGCGCAGGGTGCGCGGGTAGATGACCTCGTCGATGTAGCCGAGCTCCGCCGCCTTGTAGGGGTTGGCGAAGCGTTCCTTGTATTCTGCAATGAACTCGGCGCGCGTCTTCTCCGGCTCGGCGGAGCTGAGAATCTCGTTGCGGCGGATGATGTTCACGGCGCCGTCCGGCCCCATGACCGCGATCTCGGCGGTGGGGAAGGCGAGGTTGATGTCGGCGCGGATGTGCTTCGAGGCCATGACGTCGTAGGCGCCGCCGTAGGCCTTGCGAAGAATGACCGTGAGCTTGGGCACGGTGGCCTCGGCGAAGGCGAAGAGGAGCTTGGCGCCGTGCTTGATGATGCCGCCGTACTCCTGATCGGTGCCGGGCAAGAAGCCGGGCACGTCGACGAAGGTGACGAGCGGGATGTTGAAGCAGTCGCAGAAGCGCACGAAGCGCGCGGCCTTCATCGACGCGTTGATGTCGAGCACGCCGGCCAGCACCTGCGGCTGGTTCGCCACCACGCCCACCGGGCGCCCACCGATGCGGGCGAAGCCCACCACGATGTTGCCGGCGAAGGCCTCGGCGATCTCGAACAGGTGGCCGTCGTCCACCACCGCGCGGACCACGTCTTTCACGTCGTAGGGCCGGTTCGACTCCACGGGAATCATGGTGTCGAGCTCGGGCACCTCGCGGGTGGCCGGGTCCTGGGTGGGGCGGAACGGCGGGTCTTCCTGGTTGTTGGAGGGCAAGAACGAGAGCAGCTCGCGCACCTGGGCCAGGCAGGTCTTGTCGTCCGGCGCCGTGAGGTGGCAGACGCCGCTCTTGGAAGCGTGGGTCTGCGCGCCGCCCAGGTCTTCCTTGGTCACTTCCTCGTGGGTCACCGCGCGAATGACGTCGGGCCCGGTGATGAACATGTAGCTCGTGCCCTCGACCATCAGGATGAAGTCGGTGATGGACGGGGAGTACACGGCCCCACCGGCGCATGGGCCCATGATGGCGCTGATCTGCGGAATCACGCCGGAGGCCAGGGTGTTGCGGAGGAAGATGTCGGCGTAGCCGGCGAGCGACTCGACGCCCTCTTGAATGCGTGCGCCACCGGAGTCGTTGAGGCCGATGACCGGCGCGCCCACCTTGAGCGCCATGTCCATGACCTTGCAGATCTTCTGCGCGTAGGCGCCGGAGAGCGACCCGCCGAACACCGTGAAGTCCTGCGCGAAGACGAAGACCTTGCGGCCGTCGACCAGGCCGTAACCGGTGATGACACCGTCGCCCAGGAACTTCTGCTGCTCCATGCCGAAGTCGGTGCAGCGGTGGGTGACGAAGCGGCCAATCTCCACGAAGGAACCCGGGTCGAGGAAGAGGTCGATGCGTTCCCGCGCCGAGAGCTTTCCTTGCTCGTGCTGCTTCTTGATGCGGGCCTCGCCGCCACCGAGAAGCGCCTTCTTGTTGAGGTCGTCGAGACGCTGAAGCTGAGGAGTGGCCGGGGGCTTCGACGGGCTGGACATGGCCCAGGTGTCTACCATGGTGCCGCGGGCGGGTGCCACGCCCACGTGAAAGCCCGGGTTTCTTCTATCTCAGGCGCCGGAAGAGGGCGGGGCGTCCTCGTCGTTGGCGGGATCGGCGGCGGCCGCCTCCTCCTCGTCGAGGTCGTCCCCCAGCGTTGGGTCGAGCACCCGCGAGAGCGCCGCCTCCAGCTGCTTGTCGAGGGCCGTCTCCACGGTCGCCCGCTCCTTGGAGTCCAGCTCCAGGTGCTGGATGAGGAGCGCCGACAGCGCCTCCGACGCCTCGCCGAGCCACCGCGCTACCGTGCTGTGGTGCACCCCGTACACGAGGCCGATCTCCTCTGCGGTCAGCTCCTCGCAGAGGGCGTAGCGCAGGAGGGCCCGCGGGCGCGCCTCGAGGGCGCCCTCGGCCTTGGCAAACGCCGCATGAAAAGCCTCGCCGCGACGACGTCGAAGGGCCAGCAGATCGGGGTTGGCGCGGAGATCGCGATTCCGATGCTTGGGGCCGCGCAGCACGGCTTCTTCGAGGTTCGCCTCCTCGGGCGTGCGCGGATAGATCTCGAGGAGTCGTCGCGTTGCCACCACCCGCACGAAGGCCTCGAGGCTGGCGTCGCCGCGGTACCCGGCGACGGCCGCCTTGTGCTCCGCGTGTGTCGGTGGCGCCAGGTGCTCCTGTACCCGCCGCAGCGCCTCCTCGAGCGGAAGGCGCGAGTGGAGCCGCGCGTGGGCCAGGGTCGTCTGCGCCCGGAGCAAAGGTTCCAGGAGCCCGAGCGCAGTGGCGTCGCCCACCGCAGCGCCGTGCGCCACGAGCAGATCGCCGGCGCGGTTCGTGAGGTCCGGCGCCGCCTCGAAGGTCTCGAGGTGGAGGCCGAACGACGCGCCGAGGTGGCCGAGCTGCGGGTGGGCGGCCACCGCGGCCTCGACGTAAACACGCGCGCGATCCGGCGTGACCACCGCCCGCGCAACCGGGGACGAGATGGAGGCGCGCCGCGTGCGAATCGAGGGCCGCGCCGGCTCCGGTGTGGATGCGGGTGCGTCGCTCATGGGTGCTCCACTTTCTCGAGGAATGCGCGAATCGGCGCCGGATCCTCGGCGTCTTGCAGGGCGCTGCGGGCCAGCAGCACGGCGGAGCGGGGGTCGTCCTTGGCCACCAGCTGCGCCGCAAGCATCTTCACCGCCACGCGATCGGCTTTCGGGAGCAAGCCGGAGAGCGGCAGGCACTCACCCACGGCGGCCTCGAGCTCGGTGCGATCGGCGGCGTTGCGAACCGGGCGATCGCCCGGCCCCTCGCCCAGCGCACGCGCCAGGAGCGACAGCGCCCGAGCCTTCCGCGCGGGGGCCTTTGCGAAGCTCACCGCGAGGCGAGCTGCGTCGAGAGTCTCCTGCCGGGGTCCGCCGAGCAGTGCGCGTGTGTACGTGGCCGGGAACGAGACGCGACCATCGCCGTCGCGACCGCCGAGCGCGGCGGCCTTGTCGAGCCAGCTCGCTCGCTCTTCGGCGTTCACGCTGATCCGCGCGAGGAGCGCATAGGCGTCGGCCAGTGTCTCGTACACCGCGACGATGCGTCCGGGTAGTCGACGCAGCGTCCCATCGGGCAGCTGGCCCAGCCGCGAGGCCCGAATATCGGCCCCGCCGACGTCGTGCATCTCGGCGGGGGAGAGGCCGAGGATGAAGCCTTCGGCGATGGTCACCGCGGAGGTCGCGAGCTCCTTGGCCTTGGTGGGGTTCTTCGCCGCGACCGCGGCCTCGGCCTCGTATACGCGAGCTTCCGCGAGCGACGGATGGCTCGGGCCCCAGGTGCTCTCGACGACATTCGCCCAGAGCGTCGCGTCGGGACCGTGCACGTCGCCGGTGCCGGCGAACACCGCGTGGAACACCGAATCGCACAGCTCGCCAGCGGCTTCCGGTGCGGCAATGCATGCATCATACAAGTTCGACTTGGGGGGCTCGCCGCGGCCCACCACCACCGCCACCCGCAGCGCCTCGGCCAGCCCGTAGAGGTCGCGCTCGGTGCGGCCACGCGCCAGGAACAAGACGTCGGTGAACGCCTTTTCGTTGGTCTCCGGCACCAGCGCGAAGACCCGCGCCGCCAGATCGTAGTGGTCGAGGCGCTTGCCCTGGAGGAACGCCGTAGCCCGCGCCACTTCCACGTCGATGGCCCGAGCCGCCTCTGCGTCGGTCGGCCGGGCAGCGTCCACGGTGCCGCCGTCG
>JABFRG010000740.1 GCA_013141295.1 Polyangiaceae bacterium | reverse complement strand
TGATACACGTGGTCCCGCCCGCACTCTGAGCGGGACCACGTGTATCATGCACGGTTCTCTCAGAACGAGAGTGCGGCGCCCAGGCGGAAGAAGGTCCCGCGGAAGGCGACCTCACCGAGGTTGGTCGAGGCCACGCGGCCGGTGACCTTGTCCTGGTCGGAGGGCGAGAACTGCCAGTCGCGCGAGGTGGTCCAGCCGTAGCCCCACTCACCGGTGGCCCAGAGGCGCGGCGGATGCCGCTCGGGGTTGGTGCGCGAGGTGAAGAGGAACGCGGCGCCCAGGCTGGCGTCCGCCGCGAAGACGAAGCCCGAGTCGGAGAGCGACTGATCGCCGGCGGAGCCGTCCTTGATGGAGGCGGTCATGAAGAGCGGGCCCGGGGCCACCTTGCCGAAGGCGTAGAGCCACGGCGTGATGTGGTAGCGGGCCTCGATGGGCACGGTGAAGCGGTGCGCGCCGAGGGCGGTCTTCTGGCCGCGGGCCTCCGAGGACGAGGCGCCGAGATCGATGCCGAGCCCCACCGCCAGCGAGAGGCGATCCTTCACCCAGAAGGTGCGGGAGCCGGCGAAGCTCCAGGCGGCCAGGTAGTCGGTCTTGGCGAAGGGATCGTAGCCGGCGTTGGGAACCCACTGCGAGCGCAAGGAGAGGCTCACCTGACTGAAGCGCTGGAGCGAGCCGAGGCCGGCGGTGGACGGCGCCTCCGGCTGGTCTTGCGTCTCTTCCTCGGCAGCGGCAGAGCCCGCCGCGAGAAAGACCGCGAGCGCGATGGCGACTGCTGATTTCATAGACCCTCCTGAAGCAAGCCGAAGAACGAGCGCGCGGTGCGAAGGTCCGGCGCTTCGGCGTCGAGCACGGTGACGCCGGTGGTACCGCGGGTGTCGAGGGCCAAGAGGGCGCGACCTCCGTCGGTGCGTTTGAGATCGAAGACGTCGCGGATGGGCCGCTCCAGCGGCAGCGGCAAGGGCGCCAGGTTGCTCACGGGAATCTGCGCGAGGTTGGTGGTCCCCGGCCCGAAGGCCCAGAGCCGGAGACCGTCGGCCGAGGGCACCACGCGCGCGGTCTGCAGCGTGGTGAGCGGCGAGGCGGTGCGCGACTTGAGGTTGAGGACGTAGAAGCCGGTGCCCGAGGAAGAGAGCACCTTCAGGTCCTGGTTCGGAGCCGGCAGGCTGCTCACTTGCGCGGCGCCGCCGGCGATGTTCACCACCTCGACGCTGCGATAGGGCTGTCCGCTGGTGCGTCCGAGGGCCCAGAACGCCACGCTGGTGGTGCTGCCGTAGAGCAGCGCCACGTCGCCGGTGCCGCCCGGGGCCACTTGATCCGTCACCAGGGAGACGCGCTGGTAGGCGGCCGGCAGGTCCACCGCGGTGGTCACGCTCGTGCCCGGCTCCACCAGCACCGCTCGCTTGGTCTGCGGCACCAGCGCCGCCAGCCGAAGGCCGCCGTCGGTGCGCAGGAAGGTGATGTCGGAGGCGATGCCGCCAACGTCGGCCAGGTTCACCAGCGGGGTAAAGTCGTTGGGCGCGGTGCTGCCGGCGGGGTTCGGCGCCAGCGTGAGCAAGAAGACGTTGCTGTCGTCGGCGATGCGCACCGCGATGCGCGCGTCGTCGCTCTTGTTGGCTTCGCCGTCGTCGGCAACGACGCCTGCAGGCTTCAGGCTGCGGGTGGAGAGGCCGTTGGAGAGGCGGACGGTGATCTCCGGACGTTCCGGTGTATCCTGCACATGTTCCAGATCGAGGATCGACACGTCCTGGTCGGTCTCCACCACCAACAGGTGGCGCTTGCCGCCCGGGAGCGTGAGCTCCGGGGTGAAGGTGAGGCGCTGCGGGCGCCCGCCGAAGCTGCGCAGGGTGCGGAAGGTGACGGCCTTCTCCGGCGCGGCGGTGAGGTCGACGAACACCAGCTGGTTGGGGTTCTCCACGAAGGCGCGGCCGTCGCCGCCGGGGAAGATGACCGCCCAGCGACCGGCCGGATCGAGGGCGAGGCCGGAGAGCGGCGTGGGCAGCTCGATGCGGCGCGAGACCTGGCCGCCGTCGTCCACCACCGTGAGCGAGGGGCCCTGGTCGTCCTGCTTCTTCTTGGGGACGTCGCCGGTGGAGAGCACGAAGAGGCGCTTCTGATCGGCGGAGGCCTTCACGTTGACCACGCCCTTGCCCACGGTGACCGAGGTCCGCAAGAGCTCGAGATCGGCGGTGGGTCGCGCCACCACCACGCGGTGGGCGCCGTCGTCGACCAGCGCCAGCGAGCCTTCGAGGCCCACGGCGGTGACCGATGTGACCGGAGCGTCCCAGGCCTCCGGGCGCTCACCGCAAGCGGCGGCGGCGAGGCAGGCGAGTACGAGGATGCGCTTCATGGTTTGCTCCCGTCCACCACGCGCGCGCCCAGCTCGAAGCCGGTGAGCGTGCGGGCCAGTCCCGTGTCGAGGTCGATGAAAGTGATGCGGCCGTCCGGATGTTCCTGGGCCACGTAGGCGCGCTTGGCGCCGGTGACGATGCCCACCGCGGTGGGCGGGCTGGCGAGCGCGAAGCGGTCGACGGTGAGCTGCGGCAAGCGCCCGAGGTAGGCGCCGTAGCTGGCGGGCGTGGTGCCGCGCTCGGCGACGATGACGCGGTCGTTGGTGTCGGCGAAGGCCACCGCGATGGGCGGCGCGAGGGTCTCGACGATCTTTGCGGGGAGCGCATTCTGCACCGGAACGATGCTGAAGGCGCCGGGGGAGCCGGTGACCTTGTCGTGCACCACCAGCGCGTGCGAGGCGTCTTTCGAGCTGAACACGCTGAGCACCGGGGCGTACAGGCGCACCGTGCGATACGTGGGCGCGCCCAGGAGCGAGAGCACCGTGAGTCGCTCCGCGGCCACCGCGTTGGAGTAGAGGAGGCCCGCCCCGCCACCGGGCGAGAGCGCCACCGAGCCCACGGTCTCGCCGGTGATGGCGATCTGCGTGAACACCGCGGGGCTGGTGACGATGTCCGGCACCGGGAGGATGACCACCGTGGACGTGTCGCGAATGACGCCCACCGCGCGCGTTCCGTTGTCGGTGAGGTCGAGATCGGTGACCGCGCCCGGCATGGGAATGGCGGTGCGCACGGCGGTCTCCAGGTTCACCGCGGTGATCTCCGCGGAGCCGTCGCGGCGAATGAGCGCGAGCTTGCCGTTGGGGGTCACCGCCACGTCGCGGGTGCCCGGGTCGGTGAGCGGCGTGTCGGAGATGGCGACGTTCTTGGTGACCAGCGGCCCGCCGGCGGGCGTGAGGTCGACGATGGAGATGCCGTCCTGGGTCACCGCGAAGGCGGCGTTGCCGTTCTCGGCGAAGGAGATGGAGACCGGCCGGTAACCCACCGCGAGGATGGTGGGCGGCACCTTTTCGGTGAGGTCGAGCACCGCGAGATCCTGGTAGCCCTGGGTCTTGGTGGCATTGGCGACCTTGCGGTAGTCGGTCCAGGCTATGGCCCAGCGGCCGTCGGGCGAGAGGCTCCAGCCGTTGGCCTGGGCGCCCACCCGAAAGGTCTTGGTGGTGATCTGCGCGCCGTCGGCCTTGAGCAGCGTGGCGTCGTGGGAGAGCACGTTGAGCACGATGGCGGCGTCGGCTTGCCCCGGCACGGTGGCCAGGAAGGTCGGCGCGTTGCCGGCCTCGAGGGTCTTCACCTCGAGCGTGGCGGCGTTGACGTAGGCCACGCGTCCGCTCTTGGGGTTCGCCACCCAGACGAAGTTCTTGGTGGCCACCGGCGCTTCGTAGTCCGACTCCACCTCCTTCTCCGGAGGTGGCAAGGCGCCGCCATCTGCGCCCGCACCACTGGTGGGCTCTCCGGCGCCGCTGGGCGAGAAATCGGCGCTATCGGCGCTGGCACCGCACCCCGAAAGGGCGAAGCCCAGGGCCGTTCCCGTGAGTGCGAGCAAGCCCGCACCGAGTTTCAACGTATGTCGCATGGACACCTCTCCGCGGCCTCCGTCGTCGGAGGGCTCGCGAGGGGCACGTATCGCAACGCCCGTGCCACGCCCCGAAAGAGCGCTCTTTTCCGCTAGTTCGTGCGCCGGCGAGGGTCACACCCCTGGCAGCGGTGTCACCGGTAGGGCTCGGGGATCATGCCACGGTCTGCTGCGGCCCCGGCGCCATGCAGCTGCGCAGCGCCAACTTGGCGCGGTGAAGCAGGACCGCCACGTGGCCCGCGGAGATGCCCAGCGCACGCGCGACGTCCTCGCCCGGCTGTTCGTCGAGCATGCGCAAGGTGACGACCGCCTTCTGGGCGCCGCAGAGCTCTTGCACGCAGGCCCGGAGGCGCACTGTATCCTCGGCGCGCGCCAGCGCCACATCGGGTTCCTCGCCGCCGGTCAATGGGTGCGCGTCCACGTCGTCGTGGGGCTTCCGCAAGAAGTGCCGGCGGCGCCGATTTCGCGCGATGTTGCGCACGATGCCGGCGAGGAGCGGCGCCCACTCCCCATGCGCCGTGGCGAGCGCGCCCGCGCGGGCCGCTTCGAGGAGCGCGCACAGACCCTCTTGCACGCAATCCACCGCATCGGCCGGGCTCATGCCCTCGCTCCGGGCCAGGGCGCACAGGGCGGTGCGCTCGGCGCGGGCCAGGGCGGCGATGGGAGAGAGATAGTCGTGCGTGATGGCTTCGCGGCACATGGTCGTCCCCGGTCCAGGTCTCGACCGACCCATTCATTACACGCCCGAAGCGAAAAAAAGAAAAGGCGGGCACCCGGTAATTCCCGGCCCGCTGGGCACCTGCGAGGGAGAAGGAGACTTTCCCCATGACCATGACCGCTTCCGCCTCCCCTGCCTCCGCCCACGCCAGCACGTCCATCGTCGAGCTCAGCGCCGAGACCTTCGACGCCCAGGTGCTCCAGGCGCACGTGCCGGTGCTGGTGGACTTCACCGCCACCTGGTGCTCCCCCTGCCGCGCGCTCACGCCGATCCTCCAGAAGATCGCCCAAGAAGGCGGCGGCGCGGTGAAGGTGGGCTCGGTGGACGGCGACGACGCGCCGGGCATCTGCGCCCGCTACGGCGTCAAATCGTTCCCCACCGTCGTGGCCTTCGTGAACGGCCGCGAGGTCGCGCGCCACGTCGGCCTCACCAGCAAGGAGCGGCTCTTGGGTCTGCTGCGCGCTGGGTAGGTCCTGCGGGTGCTCGGGCTCGGGAAAATGGCCCGTACGCCGCTCGGAGGCGCCGCCAAATGGCGCCTTCGTCCGCCGACGATTTGTGATCCCGCGCCCAAGGCGCGTCTTGCGGGTGGTGGTAGGGTAGTTCGCGGATGAACCCGTCATTCCTGCTCTTCACGCTTCCCCTCTTCGTCCTTTCTTGTGGTGGGAGCCCACGCCAGGCCACAGCGGCGAAGTCTGCCCCGCCCTTGCCCGCCAGCGGAGGCGCACAGGTTTCCGCCACCTCTGGCACCGACGCCGGCGTCGCCCAGGCCAGCCCCCACGACGCGGACCTCGCCGAGGAGCGCGCGCTCATCGAGCGTGCGCGGAGTGCCTTGATAGGCGGCAATCCGCAAGAGGCGCGCGCCGCCGCGCGAGAGCACGCGCAGCGGTTTCCGAACGGACGCTTTGTGGAGGAACGCGACCTCATCGCCACCGAGACCGAGGATCCCCCCGTCGCAGGCGCACACTGTCCCAAGACGGGCAGCTACGCCTGCAGCGTCGACTCCAAGACCATGTTCCTTTGCAGGGAAGGCACGTGGGACCTGTGGCGCTACTGCCGCGGCCGCGACGCCTGCCAGACGCTCTTGACCGAGAGATCGTGCGATGCCTCGATCTCCGAGCTCGGTGATCCGTGCGGCGTTCCCGGATCCACGGCCTGTTCCCCCGACAGCAAGCTCCGACTCCTCTGCCGCCGCGGCAAGTTCGTCAAGGACCGCGAGTGCAAGACGGACGCTTGCACCGTCACGGAGGCCAAGCGAATCGAGTGTCGCTAGAGCAGCTTGTCTGACGCATTGGCCCGGCGCGCGGGTCATCGAGGAGCGGCGGAGACGCGGAAGCGCCGGACCGCGACCTGCGCGGTCCGGCGCCCCGTACGACCTCAGGCGTCGGCGTCCTTGCGGCGGCCGGGCTTCACCGGCCCGGTCGCGAGGATCGCTTGCTTGAGTGTATTCTGCAGCTCCGCCGACTGCCCCAGCGTGTCGCGCGAGCGCTCGCGGCCGTTGCCGAGGGTGGTGCCGGCGAAGGAGAGATGGTTGCCGCTCTTCTCCACCAGACCTCGTGCGATGCCGAGGTCGAGGAGCTCGCCCACGGTGTCGACGCCCACGCCGTAGCGGATGTCGAACTCCGCTTCGGTGAAGGGTGGCGCGCACTTGTTCTTGGCGATCTTCACGCGCGTGTGACCACCCACCAGCTCGTCGCCGGTCTTCACCTGGCCGATGCGGCGAACGTCGAAGCGCATCGATGCGTAGAACTTCAGCGCGTTGCCGCCGGTGGTCGTCTCCGGCGAGCCGAAGGTGACGCCCAGCTTCTGGCGAAGTTGGTTAATAAACAGCAACGTCGTGCCGGAGCGGTGGGCGATGCCGGTGAGCTTCCGGAGCGCCTGGCTCATGAGGCGCGCCTGGAGCCCCATGTGCGAGTCGCCCATGTCGCCCTCGATCTCCGCCTTGGGGGTGAGCGCGGCGACGGAGTCGATGACCACCAGATCGATGGCGCCGGAGCGCACCAGCATCTCGGTGATCTCCAGCGCCTGCTCGCCGGTGTCCGGCTGCGAGATGAGCAGCTGCTCGGTCTCGACGCCGATCTGCCGGGCGTAGGCCACGTCGAGCGCGTGCTCGGCGTCGATGAAGGCGCACACGCCGCCCAGGCGCTGGGCCTCGGCGATGGCGTGGAGCGCCAGCGTGGTCTTGCCGCTGGACTCGGGCCCGTACACCTCCACCACGCGGCCGCGCGGGATGCCCCCGACGCCGGTGGCGAGATCGAGGGCGAAGGACCCGGTGGGGATGACGCTGACCGGCTCCACCTCCTCGTCGTCGCCCAGCTGCATCAGCGAGCCTTTGCCGAACTGCCGCTCGACGGACTGAACGACGGTCTTGAGTGTGCGCAACTTCTCCGTGAGATCGAACATGCTGACTCCTCCCTTGGTCCGGAAATGAAAAAGCGCTCTGCGCGCGCCGGCCCGCGCGCAGAGTTGGCGGTGAATCAAGCGGCGTCGCGGGTCTCGCGATCGAGTGCGCGCGCGCCGATGGCCTCGGCCACGTGGGGCGAGCGAACGGCGTCGGACCCGGCGAGATCGGCGATGGTGCGGGCGACCCGCAAGACCTTCCCGAGCCCCCGCGCGGAGAGGCCCAGGCGATCGAACGAGCGCCGCAGCAGACGCTCGCCTTCGGCGTCGAGGGCGCACACCTTCTCCACGTCGGAGGCCGAGATGGCGCCGTTGAGCGTGGCGTGGGTGAGACCGCTCACGAAACGCTGCTGCTGCCGTTCGCGCGCCGCCACGACCCGCGCGCGCACCACCTCCGAGCGCTCCCCCTGCCGGGCGCCGCGCAGACACGACAGCTCCACCGGGGGCAGCACCACGTGCACGTCGAGGCGGTCGAGGATGGGACCGCTGATGCGGGCGCGGTAACGGCGATGGCGATCGACGTTGCAGACGCAAGGATGGTTGGGATCGCCATAGTGCCCACATGGGCACGGGTTCATCGCCGCCACCACCAGCGGCCGCGCGGGGAACGTCGCCTTGGCGGCCACCCGCGACACCGTCACGATGCCGTCTTCGAGCGGCTGCCGGAGCGCCTCCAGCGCGCCGCGACGGAACTCGGGAAGCTCGTCGAGAAACAGGAGGCCCCGATGGGCCAAGCTCACCTCGCCCGGTCGCAAGGGATCGCCGCCACCCACCAGCGCGCCCTCGCTACTCGTGTGGTGCGGCGCGCGAAAGGGCCTGGTGCGCGGGAGCGAGGCCCCTCCCCGACCGTGCGTGAGCAGCCCGGCCACGCTCTGGAGGGCCATCACCTCGAGGGCCTCTTCTTCGTTCAGATCCGGCAGCACCGTGCCGAGGCGCCGCGCCAGCATCGTCTTGCCGGAGCCCGGTGGGCCGATCATGAGCACGTTGTGGCCCCCCGCGGCGGCCACCTCGAGGGCACGCTTGGCGCCCACCTGCCCGCGCACGTCGGACATGTCCTCGTGGGAGGCGAGCGTCTCCAGCTCGATGCAGGTGTTGGCCCGCGGCAGCTCGCGCTCGCCCTTGAGCATCGAGAGCACCTCGCCCAGGGTGCCGGCGACGCGGACGTCGACCCCCGTGACGTGCGCCGCCTCGCCCTCGTTGGCGTGGGGCACGATGGCCTTGCGCATGCCCGCTTCGCGCGCGCCCATGAGCTGCGGAAGCACGCCACGAAGTACGTGTATCTTCCCCGAAAGCGCCAGCTCTCCCAGGAAGACGATGCCCGCCAGCGACTCCTCGGGGATCTTCCGGAGCGCGGCCAAGGTGGCGCAGGCGATGGCCAAGTCGAAGCCGCTCCCCACCTTGCGCAGGTCGGCCGGCGCCATGTTCACCACCACCCGGCACTCCGAGAGGTCGACCCCGAGCTGCGCGAGGGCGCTCCGCACCCGCACCCGGCTCTCGCGCACGGCGGCCTCGGCGAGCCCCACCAGCTCGAAGCTGGGAACGTTGCGCGCGGCCTCCACCTCCACGCGAACGAGGTGCGTTTCGAGGCCCAGAAGCGTCGTACTCCACGCGGTTGCGAGCATGCCCCGGCCTTTGCGTGCCGCGTGCCAGCGGCGCCGCGCTGCGATTCCCGATGCTTTGCGAATGACCCACCTGGCCGAGGCGCGATGTGCCTGTCCTCGGCCACCCGGAGCTGGTACCGTGGCTCGATGTGTGAGGGGCGGGGGGCTGAGGGGAGAACGTTGCGCCAGCGATGGTGGCAAGGGCCCGCGCGTCCTCCGCGTCCTGCACGCCCCCGCCCTCTTCGAACCCCTGGAGTCCCATGCTGCGTACCGTTCTCGTTCGTTCCCTGACTCTCTCCCTCGTGCTCGCGGCCTGCAGCGCCGGCACCTCGAGCACCAGCTCCGGCAGCAGCGGCGCCGCGGCCAGCTTGGCCGATCAGTGCCGTCAGGCGCAGACGTCGCTCTGCGACAAGTACATCGGCTGCAAGGGCACGCAGACCGCCTCGGAGTGCGTGGCCGGGCTGACCTCCCGCGACTTCACCTGCGCAGGCGTCACCGGACCCAACCCCGGGTACGAGGACATGCCGGGCTTGTGCCAGAAGCGCATCACCGAAGCCACCTGCGCGGACGTGATCGACGCCGCGGGAAGGGCGAAGAGCTTCAGCGAGTGCTTCCTCGCCTACAAGCGCCCCTGAACCGCGAAATCCCGGGGCCGCGCATCCTTTTTGGCGGACGAGCATCGAAAGCTTTGTGGGCCTACCCCTCGACTTCGAAGCCTTTGCGCTGCTCCGGGACCGTCAGCTCGACTGGGCCCACGGGGCCGCGCTCATCGCCCGCGACGCCGACCCCACGGTAACGCCCGAGCGCATCGCCGCCGCCTTCGACGCCCTGGCGGCTCCGCTCCAGGGCATGGGCCTCGAAACCCTCCCGGTGCCGGAGCAGGCAGAGCGGCTGGCGGCCCACCTGGCCGAGGGCGAGCGCTTCGTGGGCAACCTGACCGGCTACGAGGCGGTGGAGAACAGCTACATCCAGCACGTCCTCGCCCGCCGCACCGGCATACCCATCACGCTCTGCCTCGTGTACCGCGAGGTCGCGGCCCGGGTGGGCATCCAGGCCCGGGGCGTGGGCTTTCCCGGGCACTTTCTCCTGCGCATCGACGGCAGCACCACCTGCGAGGGCGAGACGGTCATCGTCGATCCGTTCCACGAAGGGCGCATCCTCGACGGGTCCGATCTCAAGCGGCTCCTGAAGCGCGCGGTGGGCGATCGCGAGCTCTCCGATGCGTGGCTCGCGCCCGCAAACGTGCGCATGACCCTGGCGCGCATGCTCACCAACGTGAAGCGCGTGCACCTCGCACAGGGTCGCATTCGCGAAGCCTTGGTGGCCGCCCACCGGATTGCCGAGCTCTATCCCGACGCCGCCTCGGCGCTCCGGGAGCGGGCCGAGCTGGCCCGGCGATCGGGCGCCCACGAGATCGCTCGGCAGGACCTCACGCGGGTGCTCGAGCTCGACCCGGAAGCCTCCGACGCCGGAGAGCTTCGGAGCCAGCTGGCGAGCCTGCCGCCGACCGTTCTCCACTGACCCGCGAACAGCCACGAAGGAAACGTTCGCCACGGGTGGATGAACGCGCGTGAGCTGGGCTTCGGAATGTCCGTCAGCGAAGTAACAGCGGCCGCGTGCACTTCCGCAAGCGATGGATTAAGCAGCACATTTTCTCCATGAGAAATGGGAACGATTCCTGCTTTCAGGGGTTCGGAGTTCTTTTCTGGGCGAGCGCTGATTCTCGGCGAGTTGCCTTGACAGAAGCCCAGGTTAGTTGGAAGAACCCCGACGGACTCTCAGAGGAGACAGAAACGGTGAAAACGCGCTTTATGATTCCCGCGCTCGTCGCGGCAGTTTCGACTTTCTCCGTTTCGGCGATGGCGGGTGACGAGCTTGCCTCGCCGCTCACCAAGGTGGCGCAGAACGACACCGACAACGCCGCGGCTCGCCCGCAGGACACCAGCGGTTCGGCGGCTCCGGCCGGCGCCACCGGCGGCGGTACCAACGCGCCCGGCGGCTCGGGCGGCGTGAACGTCACCATCGGTGGCGACGGCAGCACGGCCTCCGGCAGCGCCACCACGCCGGCTCCCGATCAGCCCAAGGAAGAGAAGAAGGAAGAAGCCCCGAAGTGGATCGATCGATTCGCCGGCTCCTCGATCTTCACGCAGGTGGCCGCCAACTTCGACACCTTCGCGCCGGCCTTCTCGCCGGACCGCAACGGCACCGTCGAGTGGTTCACGCGCTTCGCGCCCCGCTTCGCCATCAACAAGAGCTTCCAGCTCCGTGGCTCCATCGGCATGAACTACGAGTTCACCGATACTGCCAACACGGGCACCACCTACAAGCGTGAGCTGACGCTCACCGACACGCTGCTCCAGCTCCACTACCGCGGCATCCCGGCGCTCCTCAACAAGCACGTCAAGCTGCAGCCGTTCGTTCAGGCGGGCCTCCCCACCTCCAAGGAATCGCGCTCCCGCACGCTCTACGTGAGCCCGGGCCTCGGCCTTCAGGCGGCTTACTCCAACGACCACTTCCTGGGTGGCGAGTTCACGTTCATCGCGTCCGGCGCGTACACCCGCCCCATCTACCAGTACACGACGCCCCAAGTGGTCGACGATCGCCCGTACCAGACGGCGTGCTTCGGCGGCGGCGACTCTTGCACCGGTCAGGCCCGCGGCGCCGCGAACGTGCGCGATGCCCTCTCCTGGCTCGTCATCGTGGCGCAGGAGTGGGGCGACTGGAGCCCGGGTCTGTTCTTCCGCATGGGCCACAACTTCCAGTACCAGTTCAAGGACATCCCGAACGTGGGACGGGTCGCCGACGGCGGCTCCTCGGTGCGCAACGACACCTACGTCGCGGCCTGGCTCGACTATCACGCCACCGACTGGCTCACCCCCGAGATCGGCTACCAGATGGCGCGCCGGCTCATCGCCGACGACGGCAAGATCGGCAACCCGATCTTCTCCCAGTACCAGGACATGCGCGTGTACATCGGCGCGAACATCCAGCTCGACTCGCTCTACAAGAGCATCGCCGGCAGCAAGGGCGAAGGCGGCATCGTCCGCGCGAAGAACAAGGTCAACCCCATCATGATGTACTGAGCCCTTCGGCTCGTCGTCTACAACGCCCTCGGCGCTTCGGCTCCGGGGGCGTTTCGCATTTGCGGGCGCGGTGCCGGGCAAGTACCGTGGGCGCGTGAACGCCCTCGACAAGAACGCCGTCAACGTCGACCTCCTGGCCTTCCTCAAGGACAGCCCCACGCCCTTTCATGCGGCTCACGAGGCCGCGCGCCGCCTCGATGCGGCGGGCTTCACCAAGCTCGACGAGCGTGACGCGTGGGAGGCCCTCGCGCCCGGCAAGTACTACGTGTCGAACACCGGCACCAACCTGCTGGCCTTCGTGAAGCCGGAGCAGGTGCGGAGCTACCGCATCGTCGGCGCCCACACCGACAGCCCCAACCTGCGCCTCAAGCCCAAGCCCGAGTACGTGACCGAAGGCTACCGGCAGCTGGGCGTCGAGGTGTATGGCGGCGCGCTCCTGAACTCCTGGCTCGATCGCGACCTCGGCATCGCCGGACGCTTCCTGGTGCGCGAGCCGGACGGCGGGCTGGGGCACCGGCTGGTGAACGTGACCCGGCCGCTGCTCCGCGTGGCGCAGCTCGCGGTGCACCTCGACCGCGACGTCAACGACAAGGGCCTGGTGCTGAACCGGCAGGAGCACCTGGCGCCCATCTGGGGCCTCGCCGGGGGCGCCAACGAGAGCCGCGGGCTCGTCGCGCTTCTCGCCAAGGAGGCGTCCATCGACGCGGCCACGGTGGTGGGCAGCGAGCTCATGCTGTTCGACCTCACCGCGCCCACCCTGGCAGGGCAAGACGAGGAGCTCTTGTTCTCGGCGCGCCTCGACAACCTCGCCATGTGCCACGCGGCGCTCCTGGGATTGGTGCACGCGTCGGCGGGCGACGTGGCGAACGGCGTGACGCCTTTGATCGCGCTCTTCGATCACGAAGAAGTGGGAAGCCAGAGCGTAGGCGGCGCCGAGTCGGCGTTCCTGCCGCGGGTGATGGAGCGCCTCTGCCCGTCGCGCGAGGCATTCCTCCGGGCCTGCGCCGGCTCCACCTGCATCTCCGCCGACATGGCGCACGCGGTGCACCCCAACTACCCGGGCCGTCACGAGCCGCGCCACAAGCCGAACCTGAACGGCGGGCCGGTCATCAAGAGCAACGCCCAGCAGCGCTACGCCACCAGCGGCGAGACCGCGGCCTTCTTCGCGGAGCTGTGCCGCGCCGAAGACGTCCCGGTGCAGTACTACGCGCACCGTACCGATCTGCCCTGCGGCAGCACCATCGGCCCCATCACGTCCACGCTGCTGGGCATCCCCACCGTCGACGTGGGCAACCCGATGCTGAGCATGCACTCCGCGCGGGAGATGTGCGGCAGCGAGGATCCCGCCCGGATGACCCGGGTGCTGGGCCGATACCTCCGCGGCGGTTGATGCGGGCATTGGCTCGGCCGAAGCGAGCGCCAGCGTGATTTCGCTCAGGATTCACCGGTCCGCAGGGGTTCGCGGCTTTTCAAGAAAAAAGCACACCGGTGGGCAATCGCCCGCCGTTTCGCGAAAGACTTTACGAAGTGCCCCGGACTGGTTTCTCATGTGAGCCGCGGTACCCAAACCATGGGGCCTCAAGGAGATTCAGGATGTCGCGGTTCGTGCGTAAATCGATCGCTCTTTTGGTCGTTGGGTCGATGGTGATGCTGGGCGTGGCCTGCAAGGCCAAGGTCGGCGGCAGCTGCAAACCAGGCAAGGACACCTGCTCCGACGGCAAGACCGCCCTCCACTGCGGCAAGGACAACAAGTACGTCGAGGTGAAGTGCGCAGGCCCCCTCGGCTGCCTCAAGCTCGGCAGCCACATGAGCTGCGACGACTCGGTCGGCGACGTCGACCAGCCGTGCATGGGTGAGAGCGAGGAGGAGTACGCCTGCTCCGCCAACAAGAAGAAGGCCGTCGTGTGCAAGGACGGCAAGTACAGCCTGCACCTCGAGTGCCGCGGCCCCAAGGGCTGCAGCATGATCGGCAAGATGCTGAACTGCGACAACACCATCGCCGAGAAGGGCGACCCCTGCACCAAGCCGGGCAACTACTCGTGCAGCGTCGACGCCAAGAACATGTTCATCTGCAAGGACGGCAAGTGGGACGTCTGGCGCTACTGCCGCGGCCGCGACGCCTGCCAGGTGAAGCTCTCCGAGGTCTCGTGCGACGTCTCCATCTCCGAGATGAACGATCCCTGCGGCGTCCCCGGCTCCCTCGCCTGCTCCACCGACGGCAAGCTGCAGCTCATCTGCCGCGGCGGCAAGTTCGTCCAGGACCGCGAGTGCAAGAAGCAGGGCTGCAACATCACGAACGCCAAGCGGATCGAGTGCCAGTAAAGTTCGCCTGAGAAGGCCCGAACGACGAAACCCCCGGCGCCTCGGCTCCGGGGGTTTCTTTCATTTCCGATCCCGAACGCTCAGCCCTTGGGCGCGAAGCGCAGCGCGAGCTCCCGCTGGTAGGTCTCGATGTCGAGCCGACGGCGCGCGACGCCGCTCTTCATGGCCGCCGTCGCCACCTGCGCTGCGACCCAGGGCACCACGCGCATGTCGATGGGCTTGGGGATGATGTACTCGGGGCCGAACGACACCTGACGGAGGCCGTAGGCGGAGAGCACCTCGGCGGGCACCGGCTCCTTGGCGAGACGCGCCAACGCGTACACGGCGGCGAGCTTCATCTCCTCGTTGATGGTGGAGGCGTAGGCGTCGAGCGCGCCGCGGAAGATGCCGGGGAAGCCCAGCACGTTGTTCACCTGGTTCGGATGGTCGCTGCGACCGGTGGCCACGATGGCGTCGGGTCGCGTCTCGCGTGCCACCGCGTAGGGCACCTCGGGATCGGGGTTGGCGAGGGCGCAGATGATGGGACGCGCGGCCATGGTCTTCAGCATCTCGGCCGACACCACATCGCCCACCGAGAGACCGCAGAACACGTCTTTGCCGGCCATGGCCTCGGCCAGTGTGCGCGCCTTGGTCTTCTGCGCGAACGCCGCTTTCTGCTTGGAGAGATCGGCGCGCTCCAGGTGCACCACACCCTTGGTGTCGAGGAGCGTGATGTTCTCGCGACGGACGCCCACCGCCGTCCACAGCTCCATGCAGCGAATGGCCGAGGCGCCGGCGCCGTTGCACACCACTTGCACGTCGGCCACGCGCTTGCCGCTCACTTCGCACGCGTTGAGGAGCGCCGCGGCGGTGATGATTGCGGTGCCGTGCTGGTCGTCGTGGAAGACCGGGATGCCCATGCGGCTCTTCAGCTCGTCTTCGATCTCGAAGCACTCCGGCGCGCGGATGTCTTCGAGGTTGATGCCGCCGAAGGTGGGCTCCAGGCGCGCCACCGTTTCGATGAACGCCCGCGGATCGTTGGCGTCGATCTCGATGTCGAAGACGTCGATGTCGGCGAACTTCTTGAAGAGCATGGCCTTGCCCTCCATGACCGGCTTGGCGGCGTAGGGCCCGAGGTTGCCGAGGCCCAGGACGGCGGTGCCGTTGGAGATGACGCCCACCAGGTTCTGCCGCGCGGTGTAGCGCGACACGGTCTCGCGATCCTTGGCGATCTCGCGACACGGTTCGGCCACGCCCGGGGAGTAGGCCAGCGACAGGTCGCGCTGGGTGCTGGTGGGCTTGGTGGGCACCACCTCGATCTTTCCGGGTCGTCCGAGCTCGTGGTACGCGAGCGCTGCCTCGCGGTCGATGGGCATGTCCATGTCTGGACCTTAGCGCGCGCCCCAGGAGCTGGCCGCACAAACTTCCATGCAAAGTGCAGCTCGCAGGCGCCAAAATATGCGCGCCGCAAAGGCTCCTTCGCACCTCAGGGCTGGCACTTGTCGACGCAGCCCAGGAACGACGTGCACGCGGCGGTGGCGTTGCAGGCCTTCTCGGCAGCGGTGTCGCACTGCGTCGCGTTGTTGAGGCAGGTCTCGCACGCGGTGGAAGGCGCCTTGCCGGCGCAGTAGGTGGATCCGCACTGGCTTCGGCAAACGCCGGGCGTCTGACAGGCGCAGTCGCCGAACGCCTGGTCGAGGACCTCGGACTGGTTGGGGTGCGCGGTGTCGCAGCAGGTGAAGCAGGCGGCGCCGGTCTTGGTGTCGCAGCCATCGCCGCTCGGCGTGCCGGCATCGTCGGTCGGGGTGGGTGTGCTGCCCGAGCTGCTGCTGCTGCTGCTGCTCGACGAACCACCCGAGGAGGAGCTGCTGCTCGATTTGCCGGTCTGGTTGGAGTCGTTCGACCCCGGGATGGGCGCGGGCTCGGAAGCGCTGCTGCACGCGACGGAGACGAGGACGAGGAGCGATGCAGAGCCGAGCTTGGTGATCATGAGAGCCTCCGGGGTTCTCATGGCTCTTCCGCAAGGAGCGTGCTCACGCGCCTGCACGCGCGCGGAGCGGAGAGTTCCGGCCCGGCGAGACGCTGTGCGCACGCAGGCTGAACGAGTCCGCCCAACGTGGGGCCATCGCATCACGCCCCTTGGATCGTCGGCCTCGCCTGCTGGATCGGCGCCGACGCAGGTGACTCAGGGCACCCGCTGCTCGCGACGCGGATCTTTGCAGCAGCGAAAGCCGGTGGAGTAGTCGTGGTAGCTGACGTCGTGGGCGTCCGTGCGGTACTTGCAGCCGTTGCCGTTCTGCCGCGTGTCGAGGTAGTAGCCGCCGCGGAAGGTCCCGGCCGGATCGTCGACCCACTCGTGGAGGTTGCCGACCATGTCGTAGAGGCCGTAGCTGTTCCTGCACTTGCGAAAGCGGCCGGTGCGCGCGAGGGTGCCGGGCACCTGGTTGAGGCGCGCGTCGTTCATGGCCGACGACGACGCGTAGGCCGCCTCGAGATCCGGATAGTAAGTGGCGAGCGGCGCCTTGCCGGCGTCGTTGCAATACCCAGGCTGGTGCTCGTTGCCGTACGGGAACGCGGTGGCGGCCTTGCCCTGGCACGCCTTCACCCACTCGGCCTCCTTGCAGAGACGCTTGCCCGCGGCCTTGCACGCGACCTCGGCCTCGTTCTTGGAGATGTACGCCTGGGGCACCACGCCGCCCTTGGAGACCGCCTTCACGCGGGCGCCGTTGGGCGAGGCGTAGGGCGAGAAGGTGCGGCCGCTACCACGCTCCACCAGCGACGCCTCCCACTTGTCGACGCACACGGTGCCGTCGACGAAGGCCATCTCGGAGGGGCAAGCCACGCGCGCTTCGGAAGGCGCGGTCTCGAGGACCGCGGCCAGCGGAAGAAGCGCCAGGACGGCGGTGACAAGGGACGAAGCTCGCACGACGACGGCATACATCTAGCGGACTTTGGCGGAGGCGCAACGTTGCGGTAGGATTCCCCGATGGCGCGGATTTCCCGACGTGCGGCCACCCTGGGTGCGGCGAGCCTTCTCGTCGGAGCGGCCCGCACGGCCCTCGCCAAGGAAGAGCTACCGGCGCCCACCGCGCAAGCCGTGCGCGTGGTTTTTCACGTCCCGGAGGATGCCGCCAACGTGAAAGGCGCGCTCACCGAGGCGGCCACCAACGCCAGCCTGGTCATTGCGGAGAAGCTCCTCGGTGTGGGGTTTCGCCGTGGCGAAGGCGCATCACTGCCGGAACGGTTCGCGCGCCTCGAGACCCGCGCCGATCGCAACGAGCTGTCGAGCCTGCTCACCGCCGGCAGCGTCGACGTGTTCCTGGTGACGTCGCTGCGCGACGTGGACGACACGCGGCTCCATCGCCGGGGCGTCACCTGGACGCACTATCGAGCCCCCGCCGCCGGCGGAGCCCGAGGCCCGTACATCGTGCTCGCCGACAGCGCCTCGCCCTCCACGCTGGCCCACGAGCTCGGGCACTTCTTCGGCCTCTCGCACGTAGAGGCGCGCAACAACCTCATGAGCTACGACCGCGAAGAAGGCGAAGAGTTCCTCGACGAGCGCCAGCTGCGCACGGTGAAGCAGGTCTCCACGGCTCGGCTCCGGAGCAAGTGGCTGGTCGGCGTGCCCTGAATAGGTTCAGCGCGAAAGCGCGCACGGACGGGGCGGTCTCGGTCAGAATGGCGAGATGGACATCGTCCTCGTGGAAGACGACACCACCCTCTCCGACGTCATCGCCATGCACCTGCGCGCAGAAGGCTTTCGCGTACGGGCCGCCGCCGACGGCGAGGCGGCCCTCGATGCGTGCGCCGCGCAGCGCCCGGACGTGGTCCTGCTCGACGTGATGCTTCCCAAGAAGACCGGCCTCGAGGTGTGCGCAGAGCTGCGGCGCCTGTACGGCGCGAGCCCCGGGGTCGTGATGCTCACCGCGCTCGGCTCCGAGGCCGACGTGGTGTGCGGGCTCGATGCGGGCGCCGACGACTACGTGGTGAAGCCCATTCGACCGCGAGAGCTCCTGGCGCGGGTGCGTTCCCTGGGCCGACGCATCGGGGCGGTGGGGACCACCCACGACCTCGCCTTCGGTCCCTTGCGGGTATCGCCCAGCGCGCGGCAGGTGAAGGTCCACGAGGCCACGGTGCGGCTCACCGCGACCGAGTGGGACCTCCTCTTCGGTCTGGTGTCGGAGCCGCTGCGGGTGTTCTCGCGCGCCGAGCTCCTCTCGCGGGTGTTCGACACGACCCACGCCGGCTATGCGCGCAACGTCGACTGCCACGTGACCCGCGTGCGACGAAAGCTCGAAGGCGCAGGCCTCGCGCCCGCTCCCATCGAGACGGTGCACGGGCAGGGCTACCGGTTCGTGCCCCCATGCTGACGACGTGGCGTACGCGTGTGCCATTGGCGGTGCAGGCCACCATGTACGCGGCCACCACGCTGTGCGCGCTCACCCTGCTGCAGCTGGCGGCGCTCCCGGAGGTCGACGGAGCGCGGCGCCTCGTGCTGGTGGCGCCCGCGGTGGTGTGCACCCTCGCAACCTACTTCATCACCCGCGGCATCGTGCGGCATCGCGCCGCCATGCTCCTGGCCGCCTACGAGCGCTTTCGCCGCGGTGAGACCGACGATGCGGAGCCGCTCACCGACCCGGAGTTCCAGGAGGCCCGGCAGCTCTTCGTGCGTCTCTCGCAGGAGCTGCGCGCCGCCACCGATGCGCTGGTACAGCGCGACATCGAGCGCCGTCGCCTGTTCTCCGACGTGGTTCACGAGATCGGCACGCCGGTCTCTTCGCTCCTCGGTCTGGCGGAAGCCCTCGACCACGCGGTGCTCTCGGAGACGCCGGCGCAGCGCACGCACCTGGCCGAAGCGGTGGCCCACGAGAGCGAGCGGCTGGCGAGGTTCGTGGCCGATCTCCGGGACATCGCCCACCTGGACGATCCCGCGCTGGTGCTCCGCACCGAAGCGCTCGAGCTCTCGCAGCTGGCCCAGGAGGGCGTGGCGCGCCTCAACGCGATCCCGGGCGCGACCCCGGTCACCGTCGAGGTGCAGGAAGGCGCGGAGAGGGTCCAAATGCAGGGCGATCGCGAGCGACTCGAGCAGGTGCTGGTGAACCTGGTGACCAACGCGCGACGCTACGCACCTCCGTCGGCCCCGATTCTCGTGCGCGTAGGCGTGAGCCAGGGCGACGGCGCGAACGGCACAGTGACACTCCGCGTGGAGGACGGGGGACCGGGGGTGCCCGATGCGGACCTGCCCCGGCTCGGCGAGCGCATGCGTCGCCTCGATTCGTCGCGCACCCGGAAGACCGGCGGCAGCGGCCTGGGGCTCTCCATCGTCGCGGCCATCGCCCAGCGTCACGGCGGAACGGTGAGCTACGCGCGCTCGGCGCTCGGGGGCCTCGCCGTCACGGTCGCGCTGCCGGAGGCCGCGCCCCGCTCGGAGGCCTGAAGCACCGCAACGAATTCGCAACAAACGCCGGCTCGGCCGCGCCGTACGGTTTCCGTATGAGAGAGCGAGCGAGATTCGTAGGCGTCGTCCTGGTGTCGTGTGTGGCGCTTCTTG
>JABFRG010000302.1 GCA_013141295.1 Polyangiaceae bacterium | reverse complement strand
TCCGTGGGGCGGCCCCAGATGGTGGAGCGTTCGCCGGGCGCCGGCAACGCGCTCTTCGCCACGGTGGAGAGCGAGCACGTCACCGAGGTATTCACCGCCTTCGGTGAGCGCGGCGTGCCCGCGCACGAGGTGGCGCGTCAGGTGGCAAGCGAAGTGCGCGCGTACCTGGCGACCGACGCGCCGGTGGGCGAGCACCTGGCAGATCAGCTCGTCATGCCCATGGCCCTCGGTCAGGGTGGAGTCTTCCGTACGGTCGCGCCCACCCAGCACACCCGCACGCAGATCGACATCGTCGAGGTCTTCACCGGCGTCCGCGCGCGCATCGTGGAAGAGTCTTCCGGGGTGCACCGCATCGAGGTGACTCCGTAGCTACCTGCGCCGCAGCTCCCAGAGCCACACCGGACCGACCTCCGGCTCCACGTGCTCGGCAATCCGGACCATGCCGACGTGGCCCAGCACGCGCGTCGAAGCGTTGGGCGCGGCCAGCGTGTGCGCTCGCACCACGTTCACCCGCGGATCCTCGAAGGCGCGACGCACCATCGCCTGCGCGGCAAGGGTGGCGAGCCCCTGGCCCCGGTGCGCCGGCGCGATGCCGTACCCGATCTCCACCATTCCCTCGTCGGAGGGAGCACCCTTGAAGCCGCCCATGCCCACCAGCACGCGCGGGTTCGTTTGCACGAACAGGAGGGTGCCCCAGGCGCTTTCCGGATCCCGCGCTCGCACCTCGCGCAAGTAGGGCAGGGCCTCCGGAAAGGTCACCCAGCCCTCGGCGAGGTCGGCGTCGAGCAAGCCACGCAAGCGGTCCTCGCTCTCCATGGCGGCGTCGAGGAGGTCCAGCGTGGCGTCGAGCAGCGTCAAGCGATGGGGCAAGACACCCGGTATCGTATCGCGCCTACTCCGGATAGCCGAGCACGTTCATGTCCCGGTACAGCTCGCGGTCGTTGCCGAAGCCGCAGTAGCCCCTGCCGGTGGTGGGGTCGAAGAAGCCACTGCCACTCGAGCGCGGAGGCGGCGCAGCGGCGGCCACCGTCGACCACCCCTCGTGCCCAGGCCGCAAATCGAGGGCGAAGAGGCCGGGCGTCGAAACGACGCCGTCGGGGGTTCCTCCGAAGACGAAGAGGCGCTGGGTCTTGGGATCGTGAATCCAGCAGCCGTTGCGCCGACCCGGTGGCGTGGCGCCGGTGGTCTCGACCACCGACCAGCTGGGCTGCGCCGAGGAGAGATCGAGCGCCCACAAGTCGCTCGCCGCGTTGATCATGTCCTTGCCCTTGGGCTGCTGCGCGCCGCTCCAGACGAAGAAGCGATGGCTGGTGCTGTCGGTGGCGTGGAACCCGCCGTAGCGCGCGCTGGGCTTCTGCGCGCTCTTCACTTCCTTCCAGGTGGCGGTGTCGCCTTCGAGCGTGAAGGTCCAGGTGTCGCTCAGCAGCGCCTGCTCGGTGGCCGACTGGAACACACCGCCGAACACCACGAAGATCTTCTTCTCGGTGTCGTAGCCAAACGCGTGGAGCACGCGGGTACGCTCGGGCGCCCCCACCTGCGTGAGCTTGGTGAAGGTGTGCGCGGGATTGCCCAGGTCCACGCGGTAGAGCGCGGGATCGCCCACCTCGGTCTCCTGGAAGCCGGTGGAGCCGCCGTACAGGTAGTAGACCTTGGTGCCCGGCACGTGCACCGCGCGCCGGGTGGCGCCGGGCTCGGGAACGTCGCCGGTGGGGTTCCACCGGCTCCAGGTCTTGCTGGCGAGGTCGAGCTGCCAGTTATCGTCGATGGGCTTCCACTGGGGCGAGTAGCCGGTGCCCTGCAGCATGTAAACTACACGCGTATCCTCGTCGAGGAACATCGAGGTGTGCTCGCGGGCCTGCGGACCGTCGGTCTCGCTCCAGGTCTGCCGGTCGATCCAGCCGAGCGGCACGATGTGCGCGCGAACCTCGACCGTGGTGGCCGGTGCGCCGTCGTCGGTCTTCAAGGTCACCGTCACCGCCGCGTCGTCGGCGACGGTATAGTCCGCCCGCAGGCGGAGTGACGCGCCGTCGCTGTCTACGGTGGCGCCGATACCCTCGGGCGCCACGACGGTGGCCTTTGCGGCCGTTCGGTCGAGATGCAAGGGGAGGACGACGTCGATGCCCTGTCGGAGGGCCACCGCCGTGGTCGGTGCATCGAGCCAGCGGGGGGCCTGCGGGGCCTTGGGTGTGGCCTCGGCCGAGCAAGCGAGGACGAAGAGCGGGAAGAGAAGAGCTTTGCGCATGCCCACTCGCTACCGTTCCGTCGATGGCGGAGCACGTTAACGCCGGGGGGGCGGGCGTTAAACCGGCTTGCCGCTCTTCGCCCGCGGCGCTTCGTCGAGCGCCCGGCGCAGGGGTACCGCCGGGTCCAGGAAGTACCCACCTTCGCTCCGCAGCCACGTAGCAAGGCCCAGGGCGCGCAGCTTGGCGATGGAGACGCGTACGCGAATGGCTCCGGCCTTCGCCAGCACGCGCTCCGCAGGCCAGCCTGCGCGAAGGAGCTCGGCGGTCGAGAGCGGAGCTCCGGGGGTGGCGAGCCGCGCGTCGAGGAGCGCGCGGAAGAGCAGCGCGAGTGGCCCCTTGAGGGGTACGTCCTCGCCCGCGGCGCTCACGAAGCCGCTTTTGCGGTACACCAACGCTTCACCGCGCAGCGCGGCCAGGGAGTGCTCGGCGACCCGCATGGCCACCCGCACGTGATCGTTCACCGGAGGCGGAAGCGCTGCGAGCTCCTTGGCGAGGTCCTTTCCGGCCTTGGCGCGACCGTTCGCCGTGGCTCCGCCCCGCGCATCCTCTGCGCGAAGGGTCAAGCCGTGGACCGCCAGGTAGGCGGTGCCCGGCGCATCGACGATCCGTTCCGCGGCGGCCGCCAGGTCGCGCGCGCCCCCTTCACGATCGCCGCCCAGCACCCGGGCGATGGCGGCGTATCCGGCGTGCACCACGCCCAGGTGACCGCGACGGCTCGCCCCCAGGAGGTCCTGGGCACGCAGCAGCGCGGCCCGAGCCTCGTCGAATCGGCCGGCCGTGAGATACAGCGCCCCGAGGTCCATGGTGAACACGCCCTCGAACATCCGATCACCGATGCGCCCGAGGCGGTCCATCGCCTCGCGGTAGTGGCGCTCGGCCTCCACCACGTTGCCCTCGGCGCGGTAGGTGTTCCCGAAATAGCCCCACTGGTGGGCGGCGTGGCGCGCGTCTTCCACCGCGGCAAACGCGTCGCGCGCCTCGGCGAACGAGGCTCGCGCGGCCACCGGGTTGCCCGCGTCGTGCTCGAGGAATCCGAGCTTGATGGCCAGGAGGGCGCGCTTGCGCAGCAGGTCGGGCCCCTGCGCCAGCGGTAGCGCTCGCGTGTAATATGCACGGGCACCGGTGAGCTCTCCGCGGTTGTGCAGCACGGTCCCCAGGGTCGTCCACAGGTCGCACGAGAGGGCCGCGTCGCCCAACGGCTCGGCCAGCGCGATGCCCTCGCGGAGCCGTTCCTCGCCCTCGCTCGACCTGCCTTGGGCGTTGAGGGTGCGGCCGGCGCCGAGGAGCCCCAGCGCGCGGTGCGCCGCGTCGGGCGCGACCCGGCAGAGCTCCTCGAAGTCGCGTTGTGCGCGGTCGAGGCTGGACGTTGCGTAGTGGGCCTCGCCCGAGCCGCGCAGCGCTTCGGCCCGCACCTCGGCCGGCACCGAGGCATCGTCGCGGGCGGCGTCCAGTCGGTCTGCGATGCGCGACGCGAAGGAAACGATGGGTCCGCGAAAGACCGCCAGCGGCCAGAGCAGGGCCAGCGCTTCCAGTGCTTCTCGCCCCGGGCTCCGCTCGGCGACGGCCTCCAGGTCTTCTTGCAGCTCCGCGAGCTCGGCAGCTCCCTGCGCGGTCTCGAAGCGCGATTTTGCCGCCCGCGCGCGCCCGAGGACGAAGGTCGCGTAGCGCTCACGCGCCGGCGCGCCGCTCGCGACCCGCTGGAGCGCGAACTCCCGCACCGTGGGCAGCATCGAGAACCACACGTGATGCTCCGCGCGCAGCGCCCCCAGCAGCGACTTTCGCACCAGGCTCTGCACCCGGTCTTCGGCGGGCCCGCCGAGCACTGCCGTTGCCGCGCCCATGTCGAAGCGCCCGCGGAACAGCGAGAGCTCGGCTGCAGCCGTCGCGTCTTCCGGGCGGAGCAATTCGAACGAGAGGTCGATGGCACGAACCAGGGTGCGGTGCCGCTCGTCGATGTCGCGGCGGCCGCTCCGGAGCAGGGTCGGCCACTCGTCGAGTCGCGCCGCCAGCTCCTCCACCGTGAGCACGTCGAGTCGCGCGGCGGCCAGCTCGATGGCCAGCGGGATGCCGCCCAGCCGCGCCACGATGGCGCGCTCGCAGTCCGGATTCATCTTCGGTGCGTCCGGGCTCGCGGCTGCCGCCCGCAGTCGGAAGAGCTGCGCCGCCGGTGCGTCCGGGTCGCGGTCGCTGGGCAGCGCCAGGGGCGGCACGGGCACCACCAGCTCGCCGGCGATCTGCAACGGTTCCCGCGAGGTCACCAGAAAGCGCGCGTCGTCCGATACCAGCTCGCGAACCAGCTCGGCCACCTCGTCGACCACCTGTTCGACGTTGTCGAGGACGATGAGCGTGCGGTCGATGCGCTCCAGCGCCTTGGCGACCATCGTCAGGCACTCCTCCTCGCTTCCCGCGGCGCCGTGCAGGCCGAGCGCCTTCGCCACCTCTGCCGCGACACCGGTCTCGGCGGTGCAGAGCGCGAGGCTACAGAACACGAACCGCCCCGGGAGCACCGCTACCGCGGCGCGCGCGAGCGACGTCTTCCCGATGCCGGCGGGACCCCACAGCGTGACCACCGACGACGAGCCGAGGGCCGCCGCCACCGTGGCGAGCTCGCGCGTTCGGCCCAAGAGCGGCGTCACCGGCGAGGCGAGCTTCGCGTGCGCCACCGGTCAGCGCTCCTGCCGGAGCGCCACGTCCGGGTCGAGCAGATATCCGTCGGGGCGCCGCACCAGCACCACGCCGAGCCCGCGCTCGCGCAAGCGATTGAGTGCAACATACAGTCGATTCAGCGCCGCCGCCGGCAAGATACGCTCGCCTTGCCAGACGCGCGCCACCAGCGTCGCCGCCTCCACCGCGCGGCCTGGCGTGCGCTCGCGCTCCCGCAGCAGCGCCACCAAAACCCGCCGGAGCACCCGCTGCCGCGAGAGGTCGACGCGGGGCGCCCGGTCCACCGCGAACCAGGTGCCCTCGGCACCCACCGTCAACGTGCGCTCCTGCGCCACGGCCGCCGCGTTCGGCGCTCCCGAAAGCCGCCTCAGCACGCGCCAGGCGAAGCGGACCTCCTCCGATCGTCCGCTTCGGGAGCCGTCCTGATGCGAGATGCTCGACCAGTAGGCGTCGATGCGTTCCTCTCGTTTGGCTCGCTCCACCTCCAAGGCCAGCGAGAACAGGTCGAGGGCCTCGCGCCGCGCCGCCCTCCCTCCTTCCGGGAGCATGCGACGTGCACGCCGGAACGCCGCCGATGCCGCCTTTGTGTGTCCGAGCTCCGCCTGCGCGACCCCCAGCATGCCGGTGACGTGGGCCGCGGCCTCGTCGTCACCCACCGCCTGGAGCGCCACCGCGGCGCCTCCCGCCCGCAACGAAGCGCCGTACGCGTCGCCACGCTCCAGCGCGAGCCCGGTGGTGAGGCCGAGGATCAGTGCCTCGGTGTGGGCGTCGCCCACCGTGCGCGCCACGCCCAGCGCCTGGTCGAAGCGCTCGCGCGCCAGCTCGAAAGCCCCACTCTCCTGCTCGAGGAGGCCGAGCAGCGTGTGCGTCCACGCTGGCGAACGTGCGTCGCCCACCTCTGCGAAGCGCACGAGCGCCGCTTCACAGGCGCGTCGCCCCTCGCGAACCCGGCCCTCGTCGCAGTATCGCCCGGCCAAGAGAAGCTCCACGAAGGCGACCTCTCGAGGCTCCTCTGCGCGCTCGAAACACGCGCGGGCACGCACGAGATAATCGTGCACCGAGCTCTCTCCGGCCTCCGAGAGCACGTTGGCGGCGTCCTTGAAGACGCGCCCTTCGATGTCCGGTCGGCCCAATTTGGGCAGCTGGGCCTCGGCCTTGCCCAGGAGCGCGAGGGCCTTCTCGATGTGTCCTCCCAGGCCGAGCACCATGCCCATCTTGCTCATGGCGTGGACGCGCGTGGCCGCGTCGCCGAGCGCCAGCGCCTCGCGCAAGTCGCGCATGGCGGCGTTGCGGGCGCCGGAGAAGATGCGGGTGATCCCCCGCATCAGGAGGAGCTCGCCCTTCACCTTCGGTCGCACCTTCTTGGCCTGGCCGAGCACGGTGCCGAGCAGCTCGTCGTAGCGCGCGTACGGGCCGCGGGCGAGAAACCAAGGGCCGAGCGACAGGACGATCTGCGCGGCGCGGGCGTCGTCGTGTTGGCGGAGCGCGATGCTGACCGCGTGCTCGCGGTTGGCCACCGAGAACGACGACGTGCCCTCGATGCGAAAGTCATGGGTCCCGCTGCCGCTGGCGAAGTGGGCCACGAACGCCTTCTCCGCCGCCGCTCTGCCGCGGCTCGTTTCGAGTCGCTCCGCCACGAACTCGCGAATGATGCCCAGCAGTCGGTAGCGCATGGGCGCACCTTCGGCCTCTGCGGTGGCCACGGCTTCGATGAGCGATCGATCGTGGAGGGCTTCCAGCTCCTGCGCTACCCTCGCGCGATCACGTTCCCGCCTCGGGCGATCGCGATCACGTTCCCGCCTCGGGCGATCGCGACCTTCGGGCCCCAGCGCAACGGCGGTGGCCGCTTCCAGGTCGAGCTCGCCGCGGAACAGCGACAGCCGGCCGAGGAGCGAGCGCTCCCCCGCCGTCAGGGTGTTCCAGCTCCAGGCGATGGCCCGGCCCAGCGTGCGCTGGCGAGCCGGCACCTGCCGACCGGTCTCCTCGAAGAGGTCGATATGCTCCCGGATCATCGCCTCGATCTGTGCGACGTCGAGAACGCCGGCCCGCGAGGCGGCGAGCACGATGGCCAGGGGCACGCCTTCGAGGTACCGAACGATGCGCGCGATCGCAGCGGCGTTCTCCGGGGTCGGGCGAAAGCGCGCGTTGGCGGCTTCGGCGCGGGCCACGAAGAGCCGCGAAGCCTCGGCCTCGGCCAGCGCTTCGACATCGGCGTCGCCCTCCGGCAGCCCGAGCGGCGCCACCGGTATGACCGTCTCGGCGTCCACGCGGAGCCGTTCGCGGCTCGTGACCAGAACGCGTATCCACGGCGCCGACCGGCGGAGCAGCACCACCAAAGCGGCGAGCGGGCCCACCACGGCCTCGGCGTCGTCGAACACCAGCAGCGACGCGCGGCGCTGTTGGGGATCACCGCCCAGTGCGCGCGCGAGCGCGGGAAACGAGCTCTCCGGCGTGGCGACGCGGGGAGCGGGTAGCCCTTGTGCGGCAGCGATCGCCGCGACCAACCCGGCGGCTTTCTCCACCGCGCCCAGCGCGACGAAGAGTGGCGGGGCAGCGCCCGCGATGTCGGCGGCCTCGTCGGACGCCAGCGCTTCGGCGATGGCCGACTTGCCGATCCCCGGAGGACCGGTGAGGGTCACGACGCGCGCCTTGCTCAGGCCCTTACGAAGGAGTGCGAGCTCTGGTTCACGCCCGATGAGCACGGTCAGTGTGCGCGCGGCCGTGCGGCCGGTCGGCGCGAACGAGGGTCGGGGACGCGTCCAGGATTCACCGCCCCAACATAACAGCAGTTCGCCGGCGACCGGGGAACAACGCTACTGCGCCGTGCGCGAGAGCACTGTCACATCACCCCCGGGGGCGAGGCTCTCCACCACCTCGTACGGCCCCTCCGCACGCACACGGATGAGCCTCCCTTTGCTGTCGTCCACGTACGGCGAGAGGCCGCAGTCGATGCGGTACAAGGTTCCACCATAAACCGCTGCGATGGCGCCGCGCGGTCCGAGGGCGTTGGGATCGTGGCCGAACACGATGTGACGCACGCCGAGCGCCGCGGCGTTGCGCTGGGTGATCGCGCCGTCGGCGCCGTACCAGCCCCGGCTCTCGAGGATCGAGTCGGTACCCACGAACGCCGGGTCGCCGAAGCCCCCACGCGCCGCCGCCGTGCGAATCGTCTGGTCCAGCTCCGCCAGCGACAGGCCATGGGTGTCGCCCGCATGGGCAAAGAACCACGAGCCGACGCGCGCGGCCACCGGACGGGTCAGGAGCCAGGCGCCCAGCGGCGTTTCACCGCGCGCGAAGGCGGAAGGCGAGATGCCCCGCGCCCGGAGCTCGACGGCGATGCCGCCATCCTTCGCGGCCTTGGCGTTCTCCGGATCGGCGAGCAGCT
Source organism: Polyangiaceae bacterium (assembly GCA_013141295.1). Classification (GTDB taxonomy): domain Bacteria; phylum Myxococcota_A; class Polyangia; order Polyangiales; family Polyangiaceae; genus JABFRG01. The sequence continues at coordinate 11,304 of JABFRG010000302.1, read as the reverse complement.
CGGCCTCGTGATTGCCCAGGAGAACCACCACGCGCCCGCCTGCACCGGACGCGCTGGTCTGGAGCGACTGGAGCAGCGTCAGCACGTCGAGCGAGGCGGGGCCCTTGTCGATGGCGTCGCCCACCACCAACAGCGTCGAGCTTCCGCCGTTCCACGCGGCTTGCTCCGGCGGTCGGGCTTCCTTCTGCATGATTCCGTACTGCGAGAGGAGCGCCACCAGGCGATCGTAGCCGCCGTGGATGTCGCTCACCGCGTAGAGCGTCTGCGGCATCGGTAGGTCGAGGATGGCGCGCGGTACCGGCGCAGCGTCGGGCCCGGCATCGTTTCCGCTGCCTCCGGTCGGTGCATCGTAGGGCGCGTAGCTCACCCGGCGCGGCACGAAGGTCGAAGGAGCACTCGCGCCGCACGCCAGGAGCGCGCCGGCCCCCACGGCCACGACGGAGCGGAAGAACGAACGGGGAAGCAAGGGGCGAGTATGGTCCGCCCGCGCCCGTCCGTCCACCGGCTTACGGCGTCGCTATCAAGCTCGCGCGGCGCGGCGACCGGCAGGTGTGGTGAGCCCCTCGATGCGCGCGAGCATGGCGGTGCGGGCCCGGCCCTTGGCCTTCTCGTCGCGCAGGAGCTGACGCTGCCAATTGCAGCCGAGCTCGAGGGCGTGGAGCTCGAAGGCGAGCTGGGCGGCCTCCGCGTCTTGCCGCAGGTGCCCGAGCCGCTGCGCGTCCTCGATGGCGTCTTCCAGCGCTTTCAGCCACTCGCGCATCACGGCGGCGATGCGGTCGCGTACCTTCCCGGGGCGTCCGTCGAACTCGGCGGAGGCGGCGCCGAAGAAGCACCCGCCCTCGAAGGCCTCGCTGTAGCCGAGCCAGTGCTCGCAGAGGGTGAGGAGCCGGGGCAGCCCTTCGGCGGCGGCGAAGGTCGGCGCGCCTACCCGCTCGATGAAGATGGTGCGCGCGGCGTCGACGGTCGCCAGCTGCAGGTCCTCCTTGGAGCCGAAGTGGGCGAAGAGGCCGGCCTTGCTCATGCCCAGGGCCTCCGACAGGCGACCGATGGTGAGGCCCTCGAGCCCCTCACTGGAAGCCAGATGGACCGCGTGCTCCAGGATGCGCCGGCGCGTGTCCTGGCCCGCCGCCGACGGATTGCGCGCCCGCGTCGCTTGCGGCGGAGCGGCACGCATCAGGTTGCTCCTTCCACGAGGCGCCGGTGCTCGGGCAAGTCGCGGCCGATGCCATAGGCTCGGCGGGCGAGCGCGCGAACCACGTCGCCCACCACCTGCACGACCATAGAAAATATGTAGGATGCATGCAAGTCCGGCAGCTGGCCGGCACCCAGTCGCGCCAGTTGCGCGCCGTAGAAGGCGCTCTCGGCGAGGCTGTGCCACGGCTTCTTTCCGGAGAACGGCCGGGGCACGTCGATGCTGGTGCAATCGCCCCGCAAAAGACGCGCGGGCAACGCGGGGTCGAGCGCCATCGGGCGAGCCAGGCCCACCAGCGACGCCGCCCCGCTCTCCACCGCGGCGTTCATGCCGGCGAGGGTGCGAAACCCGCCGGTGACCATGAGCGGCACGTCGGTGACCTTTCGCGCACGCTCGGCGAACTCGAGAAAGTAGGCCTCGCGGGCCACCGTTCGCTCGCTCGCTCCGTCGTCGCCTCCGAAGAGGAGCGCTGGCGACTCGTAGTTCCCGCCGGAGATCTCCACGAAGTCGACGCCCTCCCGAGAGAGCATCTGCAGGAGCTCCATGGCTTCCCCGTCGTCGAAGCCGCCGCGCTGAAAGTCCGCCGAGTTCACCTTCACGCCCACCACGAAGCCCTTCGCCACCCGGGCCCGCACCTGGCGGACGATCTCCAGCAGCACCTTGGCGCGCCCTGCGAGAGGGCCGCCCCACTCGTCGGTGCGCCGGTTGGTGAGCGGCGAGAGAAACTGGCTGAGTAAGTAGCCGTGGGCCGCGTGAATCTGCACGCCCCCGAAGCCCGCGCGCTCGAGCACCAGGGCGGTGCGAACGAAGCGCGCGATCACGTCGAGGACCTCGGGCCCCGTGAGCGCCCGGGGCGGCGCGAAGCTCTGGAGCACCTTCACCGCCGCGCCTTCCGAGGGGGCCACCGGATGCCCGTGCACGAAGCGATTCGTTTGCCGGCCCGGGTGGTTCACCTGCACGACCGAGAGCGCGCCGTGCTCGTTCGCCGCCGCTGCCATCCGGCGCAGCGCCTCGAGGTGGGTATCGTCCTCGACGATGACGTTCCCCGGCCGCTCCAGGTAACGCGCGTCCACCACCACGTTGCCGGTGATGACCATTCCCGCGCCACCTTCGGCGAATCGTCGGTAGAGCCGAACGAGATCGTCGGTGGGCGCCCCCTCGAGCGTGGCCAGGCCCTCGGACATGGCGGCCTTGGCGATGCGGTTCTTCACGACGTGGCCGCAGGGGAGGGGGAGGGGCTCGGCGATGCGCATGGTGGGATTGTACGAACGTTCGTTCGTTTGTCAAACGAACGTTCGTTTTATCGATGGTGGTGCAACTTCGATGCACTTGAGACTCCGGCGCATCGGCGATCCGCGGGGGCGCGCGCGTTGAGAGGGGGGCGGCGCTTCGCTATGCTCCCGGGAATGCCGCATGACCACGACCACGGTGACGAATCGGGGCATGCGCACGAGGACCACCGAGAAGACGGGCATGACCATGGGCACAAGCACGACCATGGGCACGGACATGGACACGCGCACGGCCACGGCCACCATCATCACGACGGAGCGAAGGGGCGCGCGTTCGCCATCGGGGTCGCACTCAACCTGACGTTCGTGGGCGTCGAGGCGGTGTACGGGATTCTTTCTCACTCGGTGTCGCTGCTCTCCGACGCGGCCCACAACATGGGCGACGTCATGGGCCTGCTGCTCGCCTGGGGCGCGGCGACGCTGGCTCGGCGAAAGCCGTCGCGGACGCGGACCTACGGACTCCGGCGCAGCACGGTGCTGGCGGCGCTCGCCAATGCGCTCATCCTGGTCCTCGCCGTGGGCGGGGTGCTCCGCGAAGCGGTGCTCCGATTCCGCGACCCGAGCCAGGTGGAGGGCAAGACGGTCATCGTGGTGGCCATCCTCGGCGCTCTCGTGAACGGCGCTTCGGCGCTGCTCTTCATGAGCGGCCGCAAGAAGGACGCGAACGTGCGTGCAGCCTTCATGCATCTCGTGGCCGACGCTGCGGTGTCGGTCGGGGTGGCGATAGGCGGCGTGGCGCTCTGGCTCACCGGCTCGGCGCTCATCGACCCGGTGGTGAGCGTCATCGTCTCGCTGGTGATCCTGTACGGCACCTGGGGCATCCTGAAAGAGGCGGTGAACCTCGCGCTCGACGCGGTGCCCAGCCACATCGACCCCGACGCGGTGCGCGCGTTCCTGACCAAGCTCCCCGGCGTGAGCGAGGTGCACGATCTCCACATCTGGGCCATGAGCACCACCGAGGTTGCTCTCACCGCCCACCTGGTCATGCCCGGGCCGGTGCCCCCGCGTTTTCTCGTGGGCGTGGGCGCGAAGCTGAAGGAGAAGTTCGAGATCGGCCATGCCACCGTGCAGATCGAGCCCGGCGAGATCCCCGAGGAGCGTTGCTCGGCTCCCTGCGTGGCCGAGTAGCGCGGCCAGACTGATAAAATCATCACTCTCGGTGGCCCAATATTCAAGCCAATACGTGCGCTTCTTGTTTAGCTGATAAAATCGTCAGTTGTCGTGGGAAGAAGCGCGGCCTGGCGCAGTAGGTTGTCCTGTCTCTCGAAAGGAAGCCCATGCGCCGCATCATCGTCCTCACCGCTCTCTCGATCGTCACCCTCTGCGCCGTGGGTTGCACCCCGGGTCGCAGCCGGAGCTCCACGGCCAAAGCCGACGCCGGCCCGAGCACCACCAGCGCTTCGCTGCCCAGCGCCGCCGAGGGCAAGTTGGTCGGCGGCTGCGATCGCTCCGACACCTTCTACAAGGACTGCACCGAGTCGTACGCGCCCGACAAGGTCGACGACGAGAAGAAGCGCTGCGACACCCTCGGCGGCAAGTATTTGCTGGGCGGATGCCCGCGGATCGGTGCCACCTCGCAGTGCCTGCAAGGCAATCCCCCGTACCTCTCGGGCAGCATCGCCTACGAGGGCCGGAAGACCAAGACCGATCCCTCGCTCTGCCGCCGCGGCTTCACCGACTACGGCAAGCAGCCCGCGCGCACTGTCAACGCGAGCCCGGCGAGCTGCAACGCCATCGCCACCGCGGGTACCTGCACGCACTACTCGGCGGTCACCGCCGACGTCGAGCGCATCTGTCTCGAAGCCGGCGGCCAGCTCGTGCAGCCGCCGGAGCCGTGCCCCACCGACAACGGCCTCGCCGCCTACAAGATGCCGCTCAAGGATGGCACCATCGAGACCGCCTACTACTACAAGGCGCCTTACACCGACCTCACCGGCAAGCACACCTGGACCGAGGACGACATCGCGACCATCTGCGGCCTCACCGGCAAGTGCTCCAAGGTCGATGGTCTCGGAGCCGCCGCCGCCGGCAACAGCGCCGGCAAGAAAGCTCCCGACCCCAAGCGCAAGTAGAAGCCCTAGCCGTCGGTGGAGAGGAGCGTGGCGCCGCGGTCGTCGGGGGCGGCGAATTCGTCGTTGTAGAACCAGACGATTCCGTCTGCCTGCTCGGCCACGTAAAATGCCAGCACCTCAGCGATGGTGGCGGCGAGGTGGTTCGAGCCGCCGATGCCCATCTCGAAGTCCACGATCTCGACCGTGGCGCCGACGTGCTCGCGGACCCGAGCCGCGCCCGGTGCGTCGGACTCCGGGAGGTTCTCCAGCGTCTCTTCGAGCTCGCCTTCGAGTGGCGGCGCCGCGCTCACCTGGATCGGTCGCTGCACCCCGTCCCACCGGATCTCCACCCCGTGAATCGACGCATCGTCGGCGTCGATGCGAAAGTGCGTCCACATGGTGGCGACCGCGGCCTCTTCTCCCTCCGGGAGCTCGAGACCCTCCGCGAGGGTCATGAGGTCCGCCGCCCGAAGCTCGGCTTCGAGCATCGTCGGGGTCAGGTGGCTCGTGGGCTTCTTGCAGAATACGAGGACGCGCGCCGGCATGCTCGCAGCGTATCGGTCGCCGCCGCGGCCCTCAACGCGTCAGTGGGGGACCGTGAGGCTTCCCATTCCCGGGACCACCACCTTGTTCTTGTCGACGGTGGCGCCGCCGGGAACCACGACCTTGTCGCCGGTCACCGTTGCGCCCGGCGTGACCACCTTGCCGCCGGTGACCGTCGCGACACCCGGCACGACCACCTTGCCCGGTGCCACGGTGGTCGCGCCGCGCGAGCCGACGTTCTTGTCGTCCACCACGACGTTGCCGTTGGCGCCGGTGATGGTGACTCCATTGGTGCCGGTCGCGGCACCGGTGGCAGTGGCAGTGGTTGCCGGCGCGTCGTCCTTCTTCGAACAATCGAACGCGAGGAGAGTGGACGGCGCCAGGATCAACACGAGGAAGCTGAGGGGAGCTCGCATGAGTCCTCCGAGGGATCCACGAAGCGTACCGCCGTCCGCGTCTCGAAATCCCCACCGCTTTCGCGCCACCGTGCGCCATCCGAGACGCAGCTCATCCACCAACGGGGCATGGCGCCGCGTCGTGCGGGCCGCAGCTAGTAGGGGGGTAGCTAGCTACGGCCGAGCTTGGGCTTTCGCGGCTTCGTTCGCGCGGTGGTCTCGGGGCTCCCTTCGCGGGCGAACGATTCCATCACGAAGTCCCGGAACGCGACGACCTTGGCCGGCACCTTGGGTGCGGCCGCGTACACCACGTGCAGCGCGGCGCCCCGGAACACGTACTCCGGGAGCACGCGCACCAGGCGTCCCTCGGCGACGTCACGCGCGGCGACGATGCGCGGGATGAGCGCGATGCCACCGCCACCCAGCGCCGCCCCGCACACGAACGTGTAGTCGTCGCCGCTGATGCGTCCACGCACCTTGTGGCGCACCACGCCCTCCGGACCTTCCAGCAGCCACTCGGCCTGGCCGTCCTTGGCGCGAAAGAGCACCAGCGCGTGATCGGCCAGCGCGTCGAGCGACGTGGGGGCGCCGCGAGCCGCCACGTACTGCGGCGACGCGTAGAGATCGGCCTCGAGCTCGCCCACGCGCCGCGCCACCAGCGAGGAGTCCTCGAGCTTGTAGGCTGCACGTAACGCCAGATCGAAGCCCTCCTCCACCAGGTTCACGGTGCGCATGCTCAGCTCGACGTCGACGGCCACGTTGGGGCAGCGCGCGGTGAAGGCGCTCACCACTGCGGCCACGAACGTGCTGCCGATGTCGTTCGGCGCGCTCACCCGCAGGCGCCCCCGCGGCGAGCGATCGGCGCCGTCCACACCCCGGGCGGCGGCGTGCAGCGAGGCCACCGCCGGGGAAACCTCGGCGTAGAAGGCACGTCCCTCGGAGGTGGGGGTGACGCTCCGGGTGTTGCGGTGCACCAGGCGCGTGCCCAGCGTGTCTTCCAGCCGGGCCACCGCGCGACTCACCGTCGACGTCGGCACGGCGAGCTCCCGCGCCACCTTGGCGAAGCCGGCGCGGTCCACCACCCGCACGAAGATCGCCACGTCGTTGAGGTCCAGCTGGGACATGGTCCCAGGTTCGTCGTTCGCCGCGGCGCGCGCAAGCGTCACCGCCGTCTCAGGCTTTCGCGAGCACCGCCTGGATCTCCAGCTCGATCTCGATCTTGCTGCTCACCAGCACGCCGCCCGCCTCCAGCACCTGGTTCCAGGTGAGGCCGAAGTCCTCGCGGTTCACGCTGGTCTTGGCGGCGAAGGCCACGCGCTCGCCACCCCACGGATCCTTGCCGCGGCCCTCGAAGAGCGAGTGCAAGGTCACTTCCTTGGTCACGCCGTGAATCGTGAGGTCGCCCACCACCTCGTAGTTGTTGCCGCTCTTCTGGATGCTCTTGCTCTTGAAGGAGAGCGACGGATACTTCTCCACGTCGAAGAAGTCGGGCGACTTCAGGTGGCCGTCGCGCTTGGGCTCGGCGGTGTCGATGCTGCCCGCCTCGATGTCGACCTGCACCGAGGACTTGGTCATGTCGGCTTCGTCGAGGGCGATGGTCCCGGCGAAGGCCTTGAACGCGCCGCGCACCTTGGTGATGATCATGTGGCGCGCGATGAAGTGGATGCTGGAGTGGGAAGCGTCGATGTTCCAGGTGCTGGTCGTCATGGTCGTTCTCCTCGCGGTGTTGCCGCTCTCGTGACTCGAAGTGGCGTCGCCACGTCCCTGAAGATGCCTCCTTCTCATCGTTGCCAGTAGACACGAAGGGAGCCATACACCGTTGCGTGGGCGCAACGAGCGCCCAGGAATGCCGGAAAAAACGAGCGTGGCTCGAAAGTGCGTCACAGCCCGCGGGGGTAGCTCGTCTGGTGCGCATGAAGAACGAAGAACCGGTGTCGATCGTCGTGGTGGGAACCGGCTACGCAGGGGTCCTCTCGGCGCTGCGCGTCGCGCGCAAGGTCACCGCGCCGGTGCTGCTGCTGGGCGAGGCACCGATGCTGGTGGAGCGCATCCGCATCCACGAGCGCTTGGCCCGCGAGCGTGAGGTCTGCCACCGCCTCGCGCCGCTGCTCGCCGGGACCAGGGTCCGCTACCAGCCGGGCCGGGTGATCGGCGCGGACTTCGCAGCCCGCACGATCACCACCGCCGAGGGAGCGACCTTCGGCTACGCGCGGCTGATCCTCGCGCCCGGGGCCGTCGGCAAACAAGGCGAGCATGGCCTGTCGCTGGCCCGGGCCGACGAGCTGCGAAGCGAGCTGCCCGCGGTCCGTCGCGTGCTGGTGGTCGGCGGCGGCCTCACCGGCATCGAAGCGGCGGCGGAGATCGCCGAGGCGTTTCCCCACGTGAAGGTCACGCTCCTCACGGACCGCCTCGCCGGCGAGCTGGGTTCCGCGGGCCGCGACTACGTGCGCGCGACCTTGTTGCGGCTGGGCGTCGCCGTTCGCGAAGGGGAGCGTCTGGTGGCGATGGACGATGGGCGCGTCATCACCAGCGAGGGCGACATCCCTTTCGATCGCTGCATCGACACCACCGGGATGCGAGCCTCGCCGCTCCTCCGCGATCTCGGCCTGGAGGTCGATGCCCGGGGTCAGGCGCTCGTGGACCCGCTGCTTCGCGCGCAGGGACATCGGGACGTCTACGTGGTGGGCGATGCCGCCACGCCGGGAGAAGGGTGGAGCGCCGAGGCCGCGCGTCACCTGGGCATGGGCTGCAAGAGCGCGATGCCCATGGGCGCGCATGCGGCCGACAACGTCGCTTCGTCGCTGCTGGGCCGCTCGCAGGCGCCGTTCGCGTATCGCCATCCGGGGTACTGCATCTCGCTCGGCCGCCGGGCGGGGCTCATCCAGACCGTGGATGCCGATGGCGTACCCACCGCGCGCGTGCTCCGCGGGCTCCTCGGAGCCTGGGTCAAAGAGCTGGTGTGTCGGTACACGGTCTTCTCGCTGCGGCTCGAGCGTGCCGGCCTCGGCTACCGATGGCGGAAGTTGCCGGCGGCGCTCCCGGTGGCTCCCGCGTACAATCGCCAGGAGGCCTGAGCCCATGGACCTATCGAAAGAGCTGGCGCTGCACCGCGGCTACCTGGTCGGCCTCGCCTACCGCATGCTCGGCTCCCGCGCCGAGGCGGAGGATGCGGTCCAGGAAGCCTTCGCGCGGGCGCTGCAGGCACCGTCCGGCGCCGACGTGGAATCCCCGCGGGCCTGGCTGGCTCGCGTGGTCACCAACGTCTGCCTCGATCAACTGAAGTCCGCCAAGACACGCCGCGAGACCTACGTCGGGCCGTGGCTGCCGGAGCCGCTGGTGGGCGAGAGCGAGCGGCTTCCGGTGGGCACCGAGGTGGAGAACGCCGAGGCCATTTCCCTGGCCTTCCTGCTGGTGCTGGAGCGACTCTCGCCGCTGGAGCGCGCCGCCTACCTGCTGCGCGAGGTGTTCGACTACTCCTATGCCGAGGTGGCGTCGTTCCTCTCGCGCGACGAGGCGGCGGTGCGCCAGCTCGTTCATCGCGCCGGCGAGCACGTGCGAGCGGCCCGTCCGCGGTTCGCGCCCACCCCCGAGGCCCACCGGGAGATCCTCGAGCGGTTCGCGGTGGCCTGTGCGTCCGGGGATCTCTCCACCATCACGCCGCTCCTGCACCGAGACGTCACCCTGTGGTCCGACGGCGGCGGAAAGGTGCATGCTGCACGCAAGCCCGTGCACGGCGCCGACCCGGTGGGGCGTCTCATCGTCGGGATTCTCAAGCGCGCCAACGCCGGGTGGACCACCGTGGTGGAAGAGGTCAACGGATGGCCTTCGCTGGTGGCACGCGAAGACGGCGTCGTGCGCGCGGTGGTGGGCCTCGAGACCGATGGCGTCGACGTCTACGCCGTCCACATCATCGTCAATCCCTCCAAGCTCGCGCACTGACGTTTCTCCGGCGGTCGACCGACGGACTCGCTATCGTCGAGGCGTGAGCACCCGCGCGATCCTCGTCTCTGCGCTCCTCGCCTCCGGCTGCGCGCCGCCGCCGTCCCCCGTGCGTGCTGCCCCTTCTCCGGCGCCCACCTGCGCCCCGGCCGCACCCGCGCAGATGCGGTGGCTCGAGGCGGAGCTTCGCGCGATCGGACCGGCCGCACGCACCATCGACGTGGTCGTTCATCATGGCACCGAGGCGTGCCTCGTGGGCGCTGCGCGGCACGTCACCGTTCGCATCGACGACAAGGTCCAGGCGCTCACCTTGCCTTGCTACCCCAAGGGCAGCCGCGACTGGGTCATCCAGGCGCCATCACCCAGCTATGCGGCGGCCGGCGTGCTGGTGACCGACGGGACGCATCGGGTCTCGGTGCGCGACGACGACACCGGCCACGAGGACTTCGAGGAGCTCGCGGTGCCGCACATCGAGATCGACAGCGGCACGCTCACCGTAGGCGCCCACGTCGACGCCTGGGTCGACAAGGATGCGACGGTGGTTCGCGGCCCTACCGCCGTGCGCGTCCCCGGTCTCTGATCTTCAGAACAGGACGCGCTTCGACTCCGGCGGGAGGAACTCGGCGAGGAGGCGATCCCAGTCGCTCTCTACCTGCGCGAGCGAGGTTCGGGGCGCCTGGCCCAGAACCAGGTCGATGGTCTCCGGGGTCTTCGAGATGGGGCGAATCGAGGGGCGTTTGCGTCGGGACATGGCGAAGGAACCTTCAGCACGTGCCGTGCCGACCGAGCCCCACGGAAATTTGCGCGGCCCGTGGTGGCGCCGTCGCTTGCCAGCATTCGATTCGATGCAGGCTGCAATTTCTCCCGCGGTTCCGCCGCGACGTGGTGGTTCCGTCGCGATCCATTCGTGATTCGCCGGTGAATCAGCCGGTCTTGCGGATCTGCGCCGGCTCGTCGCACAGCCGCAGCCACTCGGCTTCGATGGCGAAGAGCTCGTGGGCCTGAGGGCCTGCGCTGGCAGTGGGCGCGAGCAGCTGAAAGCTCGGCGTGCTCTGGGCCTTCTTCACTTTGTCCGAAACTGCGCGCTTGCGACGGGTTGCCATGAGGAACCTCCTGATGCGCCGAAGCTGCAGGAGCGCGGCGCCGGGGGCCAACTTTTGTACCGGAAGCGTTGCCGTGTAGGATGCGCGTATGGTCGTTCGCCGCGCCGCACTTCCCTTGTTTTTCCCGGTTCTCGCGCTCGTCGCTTGTGGCGGAGGATCCAACGAGCTCCGCTCGACTCAGGGCGCGCCGCCGCCCTCGCCGCTCCCAAGCACGGTCGCCGAGCCCTCGCCGTATCCGCCGGCGGTGCTCATGGGGGAGGTCGAGCTCCAGTGCACCATCAGCCAGAAGGAGCGGGGCCGCCAGACGCTGGTCGCCCGCGGAGGGACGGCCCTGGAGTTCGACGCGGTGGTGAGCCCCATCGTCGACGGCGAGGTTCAGACCCGGGGCGAGACCAAGGGCGGAATGTACCGGTTCTCGTCGCACCTGGCCGAGCCCGCCACCGGGCGCCTGGGGAACATCGGCGAGGTGAAGCTCGAGGAGCTGGAGACCCGGGTCACCGTCGAGGTGAACAAGTACGTGCAGCCGGGGGGCCCCGGCACCGCGTTCTCGTTCAGTAGCATCGACATGCGCGCGGGCGGCGTATACGTGGAGTTCCTGGGCAAGGCGGTGGCGAAGAACGGCGATCGCTACGCGTTCCGCGTCAACCTGGGCGCGCCCACCGGCGGCTCCGGGAAGGTGACGCCGGCGGGACCGGGCCCCAACGTGGGGATCCAGTCGAAGGCGGTGATGGTCATGGCGCCGACGACGACCGTGGTGAGCAAGGTCACGGTGCAGCGCTTGCCATGAGG